>JANOWX010000596.1:0-2365 GCA_031418175.1 Acidobacteriota bacterium
CCTACCGTAGGGACCGAAGGGTTCAGGGGGAAGCGGATCAACGGAAGCGGTGTTGAGTTCTTTGTTTGACGATGCCTTCTCCACTCTCACTTCCTCAGCAGCGGCCACGCGGAGCGAAGCAGGAACTTTCCGGTTCACATCTGGCTCGCGCTGATCGAGATTGACCGCCAGCCCCGCCGACTTGCGCGCATTGATGACGGCTTCGCGGTCATAGCTCACCACGCAGCGATGCGCGTTGCGTTCGATTTCACGAATCGGATAAAGCAGGAAAGTGACGACCATCCCCGAAGTCATCTGCACGATGAGCGAAGTCGCGGGCGCGGATACTTTGGTGTGATCGAACGCAGGTAGAAAGCCTGTGCCCGGGCGCAGCACAAAGAAATGATCGGTCTCTTTCGTCGGCGAATCTTCAATCGTCACGAGGTCAGGATTGCCGGGATTGATGGCAAAGAAGCGGTCACTTGCCGGAAATTCGATGAGCGTGACGCCGTGCTGCGCCAGCCCCAAACGAATCAGCGGATTCTCGTTCGCCCGTACTGCCACGCTCACTTCGCCTGACAGATATTCCGGCACAGGATTGTTGACCAGCGTCACCGGCGGCACAGTGGGCGCAGGCCCCGGCTTGTGCGGTTTGCGCCGCGCCTGTGCGAACGCCGATACACTCAGCGTCACGCATATCAGGCAACACAAACCAAACCTCAACAACCAAGCCATCCTCTTCGTGTTTGCTTCGTGCGGCTTCGTGGGCGAAGTCATGCGTTCAACTCCTTGTAATCAATCGCCGCAACGAGAAAGCCCATGCGCCGGTTGGCATCGTTGCGCCCAGCCGGGTCGGCGACGATCTTGACGGTCAGTTGCAACTGCTTGGCTTCCTGCACGACGGCGTTGTTGATGACTTTGGTGATTTCCTGCTTGCCGATGATGCGCAAGGTGTATGGGTCGAGGCGGTCTACGGTGATGTCCTGCGGCGTCCAAACTGCCTGCCAGCTTTCAGCGCGTTGCTGTTCGAGGATGTGTTGTTGTTTGAGATAGGCGGCGAACCGCGCGGCGGATTGCGGCGCCATCATTTCGAGCGCGGCTTTCAAATCCGCTGCGCGCGATGCCGGATTCACTGCATAGAGCAGCTTGACGTATTCACTCACCAGATACTTTTTATCCGCTTCGCCCGGACGATCCGGCGTCAGCTTCACGGCCTCGGTCTCGCCGTACTCGCGGTCATTAATCATCAGCACGCGCCCGTTGGAACGGTCTACGACGATGCGGTCGGGCCGCCGCCAGTATTGCCAGGCGTTGCCCAGCGCGCTCAATACCAACAGGCCGAGTACGACCAACAGCACCGAGAGCAACTGAAAGTTCGTGCGCACATCCGCCGGGTCGCGGTAAACCATCAAGCGTGGTGATTCTGCCGTTGGCGTTTGCTCGGAAGCTGGCAGCGTGATGAGCGGCGCTGGTTGGAACATTGACGCGCTACGTCCGTTCATCGCTGTTGCTGCATTGGGTTTTGCTGTCGCTGTGTTCATAGCATCTGTGGCGTTGTGTAGTACCTGGCTGGGCTGCTGTTCTCACGGGACACTCAGCAGCCCAGCGTCTTTTTGGGAGTGGGAATGTTTTGAGCGTTATCAATTCGAGTGCCAGAGCGTGAGAGGAAAATTAGCAATTGAGCCGACAACAAAACGGCTGGCGGTTTTCCGTTACACAATAATGAAGCCGCTGCGTTGCGGCAGCCATTTCATTGCCTCAATCTCACGCAGCTTTAATGGAATTTTGCAGCGTCGTTTTTACACGCTCCTGGGATTTTGCTGAGGGGTAGTGCAGTTCACTTGGTTGTCGCAGTGAAAAAGAGCGAGCGTTTTGTCGTCAGTGAGATCGCCTTGTCAGGCGTTTGAACAAAGAGACTTTGCCGCACCAAACCGCGCGGCAACAATGTTTCCTCTTGCGCTTCATCTGTCGCCTCTTGCGCATTCGCAACGCTCTCAACGGGGTTTGGCGAACGTCGCTGATTGCCTGCAACGTTCAGCAGTCTCATCCCATGTTGCACGTAGGCGCGTGTTTCGGCATACGGCGGAATGCCGTCGGTGCGTTGTGCTTCAGCATTGATGACTCGTGTTCCTGTGTTAATCGTTCGCCCCATCAGGTAAGCATCAACCGTCGCCTCCCCCGCGTTGTAAGCCGCCAACGCCAAATCTACGCGCCCGCCGTAACGCCGCAGCAAATCGCGCAGGTAACGCGCCGCCGCATCAATCGCCGCCGCCGCATCGTGCGCATCCGACAAGCCATAACGCGCCGCCGTCGTCGGCATAAATTGCATCAGCCCGCGCGCTCCCTTCGGACTCACCGCAGACGGATTGAAGCGTGTTTCCAGATA
>JANOWX010000597.1:0-1961 GCA_031418175.1 Acidobacteriota bacterium
GCGCAAGCGCGCCTGCTCGATCAGCAATTGCTGAATCAGTTCGAGCAGTTGCTCACGGCTCAGTTGGGCGGGATCAATCTTCATTGCGGCGGGCAATCTAAAGTCATCCGGCGATTTTGGCAAGGCCGGGCCGCTATTCAACTACAGTCAATTGTTCGCCACGCTGAATCACTCTGCCGTTCAATATCGCCTCGACATTAAGCTCTTTGCCGATAGTTTTCAGGTCGGTATCTTTGCCCTTGTAACGAAAGACCGACGAACGCGGTTTGACATTCAAATTCGGCAGATTCGACAAACTCTTGATAAGCGTTTCCGTCATTCCATCGCTCAAATATTCAACCTCAGCATTTCCACTTTCATTAACAAACGGCATCACGGCGACTCGACTTTATCCAATTAAGCCGCGCCTGCCAGGCAGGAAAGCCAATGTTGCCAAGCTGACGCGGAAAAACTAATGAACTCTGCTTTTTCGGCAGAGTTCACGAAATACAAGGAACGCCATAAATGCTTGCGTACCAAGACCAAACAGTCCGAGAAGGTCGCCTCCGGTTTGGCGTACCAGGCGGCCGTCTGGATGGGCACTTGGCCGTCCGGTTGCAGCCGTTGCGTGAGCAAAGTGACCAGCGAAAACAGCCCCAGCAGGCAGGGCGTCGTACGCGCTATCGCCAGGTCGCTCCATTGGCGTTGCGTTTCTACGCCCAAGTGCGCGCGGGTTTCTTCAAAGGTGACTTCGACCGACCAGCGCATTACCACCCACTCGATGATTTGCGCCGGCGTCGCGTCCAGCTTGGTGCAAGCGAAGACTTCGTCGCGGCACTGGCCTGTGCGGGGTCGCGCGCGATCACGTAGCGAATGGCGACCGGCGCTTCGCCCGGCGTATACCACAGCGCCGTGCGCGAGAAGAGTTTCATCGTCTTCTTTTGTCCGCCGTACCACACCACTTCGACCTCTTCCCACGGCGTATCTTTACGCGCGGCCCATTCTTTCAAGGTACGTTGGCGCGCGCCTTTCGTGGCTGTCGGGCCGCGTTGTCCGGCGGCACGCGGCGCGGGCGAATGATATAAACTCGCATCCCAACGCAAGCGCGTCACCAGCGCCACATTCGGCAATTGCGCGCAGACCAACGCCAGCTTGACGGCAGAGTAACCGCCGTCTACGACCAGCACGATCAGGCGTTGCGGCACCCAACGACGCACCTGCCGTATCACCATCATCAAGATATCAATCGCCGATTTGTGCTGGCGCGGCGTTGCACCGGTCGGCGACTTTTTCACCTGCGCGCACGCTTTGGTTTTGCCGCCGGACTTCTTCTTGCTCTTCTTGTTACTCTTCTTGTTACTCTGTCGGCGCCGTTTGGTACGCCAGACTTTGGCGGTTTGCCCTTCCTGACGCGCGCGGCACAGTACGGTCAGAAACGGCAACGCCCAGACGCGCCCGCTCCAGGGCAATTTGACCAGCAGCATCAAACAGAGCCATTTCAAGCCGAAGCATTTCACCACGTATTTCTGGCTCGAACGCACCGCATCGCGATAACAACCGACGCCTTTGATGTGCCTGCCACGCCGCCGTTCGATGGTATCGTCCGCGCCGATGACGATCGCGCCGGGTGCGGGTACGAACACCAGCAACAAGCCGAACAAAATCCGACTGGCTTGCCAGGCGCTCCAACGCGCGCGATTGAGGACGCGATGGTAGTTCTGAAAATGCTTCTCTTCGCCCAGTCCGACCGCGCGCAACAAGCGGTGACGGTACGCGTCCCGCGCGCCAGCAGCGCGCCCAGCAACAAAACTTTCGCGTGTTCCCAAACCGGCTTGGTAAAGAGCGGCTGGAAAACTACAATCAGGTTCAACAGTTCGGCAGGCAGCGTTTGCATCGGAAGTCCTCTTTTAGCGAAGAAATTTCCGGTTACTTATGCGGCCTGCCGTTTCTTTTTCAAAGACCTAAATTGGATAAAGTCGAGT
>JANOWX010000598.1:0-7418 GCA_031418175.1 Acidobacteriota bacterium
AACTAGTACTTACCAAAAAGCGCTTGTTGTTCTGGATTCCGCCTGTGTTCGTCAACTCCAAGACCGTCTGAAGCCTGAACTCCATGCGCTTGCGCCACGTTTGTTTGAACTTCCGCGTAAGTACTAAGAACATTTCTTTTACCAACTGCGCTGCTGGGCAACGCAAGCGCTGAACGCTGATCTCTAAGGCGGCGCGAGAACGCCAAGGATCGCGCGTTCGTTCCTTCGGGAAGGTGCCCCCCGAATGGATGGCCGGAGAAAGTCCCGCAACATGGCTTTCATCCTCCTCCTTCATCAACCGTCCAACTTCATCATTTCATTGCCGCACCCCGACCAGCGCGGCCACGACTGTCACGCGCAACTTGCGATACGAGTTGCGGCAGGCTGAATTTCAACAACCAGGCGCGGACAATTTCAATGGTTACGACCGGAGCCGAAACGAACATCTGTCTCGTTACGCACGCCGACTTTCCACAACAGGCGGCGGCGCAACGCGTCATCAAACGCGCGTTCGATCTGGCTGTAAGCCTGCCCGCCCTGCTGTGCTTGTCACCGCTCTTTTTGTTGATCGCACTTTGGATCAAGCGGGATGCGCGCGGCCCGATCTTCTTTCGGCAAGTGCGCGTCGGCAAGAATGGCCGGCACTTTCGCATCTTCAAATTCCGCACGATGGTGACGGATGCCGAACAGCGCGGCGCGCAATTAACTGTCGGCGCCGATCAACGCATCACCCGCAGCGGCCATTTTTTGCGGCGCTACAAATTCGACGAGTTGCCGCAATTCATCAACGTGCTGTTGGGTGAAATGACGCTCGTCGGGCCGCGCCCCGAAGTGCCGCGTTATGTGGCGCACTACGCCGAGCACGAACGCGCCATTCTCGCGTTGACGCCCGGCATCACCAGCCCCGCTTCGCTGGCATTCCGCTCAGAAAGCGCATTGCTGGCGCAACAAGCCGACCCCGAACAGTTTTATCTGGCCGAAGTCATGCCCGCCAAAATTCGCACCGATCTGGCTTATGCACGGCGTGCGAACTGGCGGAGTGATCTCGGCGTGCTGGCACAAACCGTGCTGCGCATTTTGCGCTGAGCTTTTGACTTGGTCTTTTGAATTTATGTTTTCTTCCACGCTGGTATACGCGCGAGCGCTGACTGGCCCACTTAGCTCGCGCGCCGTGTGACAGCGTGGAATCATCTCGTTGTAGCTTGCATGCTTGCGCTCTCTTGCACCTCATCTGCCGACAGCGTTACTGCCGCACGCAACCGTCTGCATTGGAACCGTAATGAGTCTAAGTAAACAAATCCTCCAACTGCGTCCCACCGCCCTGGCTGTCCAACCACCCCGCACCGAGAGTGCGCCTTCCCTTTGGCAACGGCTGGCCAACGCGCTGGTCGCGCGCGTGCCGAAACGCTGGGTCTCGAATTACATTTTGAGCCGGCAAGTGCAAATGACGATTGACGGCGCCGTCGTTGCAGGGTCGTTCGTTTTGGCGCACGTGCTGCGTTTCGACGGCTGGCCGCCGCCAGAAGATTCACATCGGCTCTTGTTCCTGCTGCCGTATGTGATCGCCGCGCGCATTTTCGTCAACTTCTATATCGGGATTTACCGGCGCATCTGGCGTTACGTCAGCATCAACGACGCCTCGCAATTGGCCAACGCCGTGGGCGTGGTCTCGGCGATCCTGTTGGCGCTGCGGTTGATATTCGAAGACGTCAACCCGCTGCTCACCGTGCCCATTGGCACTATTGTGATTGATTCGGTCTTGGCGACAGGCGGGATGTTGGGCGTGCGTTTATTCTGGCGCGTGGCCTGCGAGAACGCTTCGCGCGCCACCACGCGGCGCGCCACATTGCAGCAGCGCGCCTTGCTGGTGGGCGCAGGCGATGCCGGGGTGATGGCCGCGCGCGAAATCTCGCGCCGCCCCGATCTGGGCTTGCGCGTTTGCGGCTTTGTGGATGACGACGCCGCCAAAAGCAACACGATCATTCAAGGCGTCAAAGTCCTCGGCAAGACCGAAGACCTGCCGCGCCTGGCCGATGTGATGCAGATTGACCAGGTCATCATCACCATCGCCAACACCAATCGCAAAACCATCCGCCGCGTGCTGGAACTCTGCGAAGCCGTCCAAGTCCCGGTGCGCATCATTCCCGGCCTTTATGAAATCATCGGCAATCACGTCACCATCAGCAACGTCCGCCCGGTCGAGATCGAAGACCTCTTGGGCCGCGACGCCATTGACGTCGAAGCCTGGCTGGAAGCCAGTCAAGGCAGTTACAGCGGGCGGCGCATTTTGGTGACGGGCGCGGGCGGTTCCATCGGCCGCGAATTGTGCCGGCAGTTGAGCATGCTGAAACCGGCTTCGATCATCCTGCTCGACAAAGACGAGAATTCGGTCTTTGAGGCCGAACGCGAATTGCGCGCAGCGCTGGAACTCAACGCCAACCAGGCCACCGAGGTCGTTCCGGTCATCTGCGATCTGCGCAGCGCGCATCGCATGCACAACGTCTTTGGCAAACACCTGCCGCAAGTCGTCTTTCACGCCGCCGCCCACAAACACGTGCCGCTAATGGAGCACAACGCTGCCGAGGCCGTTTACAACAACATCACCGGCGCGCAACGCTTGTTGGAAGTATGCGCCGACTTCAACGTGCAACGCTGCGTGCTCGTGTCTTCGGACAAGGCCGTCAATCCGACCAACATCATGGGCGCGACCAAACGCGTGGCCGAATTACTCTTCCAAAAACAGGCGCTCTGGCTGAATGGCGGGCGGCATTATTCGTGCGTGCGCTTTGGCAACGTGCTCGGCTCGCGCGGCAGCGTCGTGCCCATCTTCCGCGAACAGCTCAAAAATGGCGGCCCCCTGACCCTCACACATCCCGAAGTCGAACGTTACTTCATGACGATTCCCGAAGCCGCGCAACTGATCGTGCAAGCGGGCACGCTGGGCAAGCGCGGAGAAATCTTCGTGCTGGATATGGGCGAGCCGGTCAAGATGCTAGACTTGGCGCAGGATATGATTCGCCTCTCGGGCCTGACGCTCGGCGAAGACGTGGACATCGAATTCACCGGCTTGCGGCCCGGCGAGAAACTGAAAGAAGAGTTGCTGATTGCCGAAGAAGGCACGCAGGCGACCTTGCACGAAAAGATTTTCGTCGCGCCGCCCTTGCAGTATGATTTCGCGCGCCTCGACGAATGGGTCGGGCAATTGGTGCTGGCGGCCGAGTTGGGTGACGAGGAAGAAATCTACCGCCTCTTCACCGCGATGGGCATCGGCTTCCGTTCGCAACACTGGAAGCCGGCCAAAGCAGCCGAACCGGAATACGCGCTCGCCGCGCGCCACGGACACTGAGCCGCTAGCCAGTTGACGGGAGAGTTTGTAGTCCCGCCTTCAGGCGGAAAGGCTCAGTGATTCAACCCTTCCGGCTGAAGCCGGGACTACGAACTGTAAAGGGCAACTGAGCGATGACCAAACAATTCAATTTCCTTCCCACGCCGCGCACCATCGTAGGTGCATTGGTTTTACTCCTTCTCACTTTTCTGCTGTGCCAGCCGGCGTCTAGTTCATTAGACCGGCTGGCCTTTCTTTTTGCGTCACCGGCACGGGCGCAAGTGCAAATCACCTCTTCGACCTCCACCACCGTCCGCGTCGTTTCGGGCACGCAGCAAGCGCCGCGCAACAGCGGCATCTTCTTCAACAAAATGCGCGCGGGCAAAGCGGTCACCGTCGCCTACCTGGGCGGCACGATCACGGCGGGCGAGGCGAGCCGAACGCCCTATCGCGCGCACGTCACCAACTGGCTGCGGCAAAATTTCAAGGATGCGCAGATCAGCGAATTGAACGCCAGCGTCGCGGGTACCGGCGTGCTTTACGGCGCGATGCGCGTGCGGCGCGACGTGATTGCCTACAAACCCGATCTCGTCTTCCTCGACTTCTCCGTGCCCGAAGCCAACGACGCGCCCGAAGCCGAAGACGCCGTCAAGAAAGCCCTCGAAGGCATGCTGCGCCAATTGCTGATCGTGCCCTCGCCGCCCCAGATCGTCCTGTTGCACACGACCAATGCCAAACGCGCCGCGCGCGTCGAATGGCTGGACGCCCTCGCCGCCCATTACCAAATCCCCACGCTCAACCTGCAAACCGAAGTCTGGAAACAGATCGAAGCCGGTACGCTCAAAGCCGCTGCCTTAACCGGCGACGAAGGGCACAAGAGCTACGCCAACCTCATCACGGCCTTTCTCGAAGAGCAAAGCAAACCCGCGCCCTCGCCGCTGTTGAAAGTGCTGCCCAACGCGCTGGTCAGCGACGAGATGAATTACGGCGAACTCAAGGCCATCGCCGAATTCAAACACGACCCCGCCTGGCGCAACGAAGCCAACAACGACCGCGCGCTCCCTTCCCTGCTGCTCAGCGCCGACAAAGCCAACGCCCAAGTGGACATTTATTTTGAAGGTTCGGTCGTGGGCCTGAGCTACCGCACCGGGCCAGACGGCGGGATGTTCGAGTGCCTGATTGACGGCAAGCCCGCGCCCGCGCCGCTGAACCGGATTGATGCCTACGACACGACCGCGCACATCCAAACGCGCCTCATCCCCGGCGGCCTGGGGATGAACGAGCACAAACTGACGATCCGCGTGTTGGGCGAGAAGAATCCGAAAAGCGCGGGCAATGCAGTGCGGCTGGGTTCGTTGCTGGTCGGCGGGCAAAGGCCGGAACGGCTGTAAGCGCGAAGCGGTTGTTACTTGAGCTTATCCAACCAAAAGAGAATAGTCCGGGCTTCGTGCAAAGCGGCGGCAACTTCAGCAGGAAGTCTGTCAACCGTATGGTCATAATCGGCTTGTTTGCGGCGGGCGCAGGCTGTTTTGATAAATGGTGGCTTCGGTCTTTCCCTTATTCTGAAATTGCTTCCAGACCAGCGTGTGTGAATCCTGTCCCATCGTTGAAAAGGCCACGCCGTGGCGCTCCAGGTAAACGCGCGCGCAACAGAATGCCGCGTAGTAGGCGCGACTAATCGCCGAGCGTTGGGCAGCTTCGTCTTGTCGTTGGGATAATTCCTGCCCCAGACTGAGGTAATCCCGCCAGTCGAAAGGCATCAGATAAATTCCACGTCAAAAATAAGTTGGCCTTGCGTTTGCAAAGAGGCGTCCAGCCACCATTCATCGTCGAACCGGTCACGCCGCGCCAACACTTCCGGCACCGGCAAAGCCGTCCTGACAAAAGCGAACAACAGGCGCTCGCCGTCATCAAAGTCTTGCACGACTTCCAAAGCGAGTTGTGCATTCTCGCCATAGTAAGTCGGTATCTGGGCTACGGCGTCCAGCAACGTGTCGGTCAGGTAAGGGTGTTGACCGAGAAAGCCTTTGACCTCGGCCGGGTTTTTGAATTGATACAAGCCGGACAACCGCTCCACCGCCGATGGTTGCGGCGGCAAATTGTCGCCGGAAACGTTCTCCGCAATTTTGATGGCGCGCGCGTCATTATCTTTGTGGCTCATGTTTAGTTCCCTCGGAAGTGGCATTCAATTGATTTTGCTGCGGCAGTATAGTGACGCCTGACGGAGGGGGCAATTCCGCGCGTGGAACTCAGTCGAGTTGCCAGCCCCACAGTGACCGCCGCCGCGTGTACAGCCGCACCGAATGATCGTGCCCGCCCACAACCAATTGTTTACCATCCGGCGCAAAGGCCACGGCCAGCACCGGCGCGGTGTGCGTACCGATGCGCGTGAGCAGCTTGCGGTGGGCGACATCCCACAACGCAATCGTTTTGTCGTCGCTGGCCGAAGCGACTGTGGCGCCGTCGGGCGCGAAGGCGACTGACTTGATGCGCGCGGCGTGCTGGCCGAGGACGGCGAGTTGGGCCAGCGGTTCCGTACGCCAGAGCCGCAGCGCGCCTTCGTCTTCGCCCGTGACCAGCGTCTGGCCGTCGGGCGCGAAGCTAACGCTGATCTGATGTGTGCCGGGCAGTCGTTGCTGCGCGAGCAAGCGCCACGTTGCGGTGTCCCAGAGCAAAATGCTTCCGTTGTCAGTCACGCAGACGAGCCGTCGCCCGTCGGCTGAGAGTGCCACGCCGTAAATTTGCCCCAACGGATTGGGCGGTTTCTGAAACAAGTCAGCGACTTGCCGGCCTGTGGCGCGCTCGTACACGCCGAACGTCGTCGCTACCCAGCGGCCATCCGGCGAGATGGCGGCGCAATAGCCGTGCGTCTCAGTGCGCCGCGCCTGCCACTGCACCTGACGCCGCGCCGCGTCCCACACGATCACCACGCCGTCGCGGCTCTGTGTGGCGAACCGCTGGCCGTCCGGCGCAAAGGCCACGGCGATGACTTCGGCCTGATGCGCGTCCAGCGTCGCCAGCCGTTCGCGCTTTTCAAAATCCCAGACGATCACCCGCTTGTCTTCGCCGACCGAAACCAGCAACTTGCCGTCCGGCGCAAAGACCGCCTGCCGCGCCGCCGCCGTATGCCCGTCGCGCAACACGCGCTCTTCCCACGTTTCATTGACCGACAGCCACGCCGCCAACGCGACAAACAGCGTGGCCAGCAACAATCCCAGCGCGACCAGCTTGACCAAACGGCGGCTGGCACGGTTGGCGAATTGCTCTTTCAGCGCGTGCAACTCGTCCAGCAACTCGCCCGTCGTGGCTTAGCGTTCCGCGCGTTCACGCCGCAGCGCGCGGCGAATGATGCGTTCCAACTCCTTCGGTGCCTGCTCGAATTTCGCGTGGAGCGGCAATGGCTCCTGCGCTTCCAGCAACGGATTGGCCGCTTCCGCCAGCGTTGCGCCGGTGAGCAAGCGCGCGCCCGTGACCATTTCGTAAAGCACCAGGCCCAGCGAAAAGACATCCGTGCGCCCATCCAGCGTTTCGCCGCGCGCCTGTTCCGGCGACATGTAACTGGCCCTGCCGAGGATCGTGCCCGCCGCTGTGAGGGAAGGATGAAAGATGAGGGATGAAGGATGAACCTGCGCCGCTCCGCCTTTCTCTTCATCCTTCATCCTTCCGCCCTCATCCTTTTCATTCAGCTTGGCGATGCCGAAATCCAGCACCTTCACCAGCCCGTCGCCGCGCACCATAATGTTTTCGGGCTTGATGTCGCGGTGTACGATCCAGGCGGCGCGCGCGGCCTTGAGCGCACTGGCGATTTGCGCGGCAAAGTCGAGCGTCTGCGCGACGCTGAGCCGGCGCCGGGCGATTACGATGGCGACGGGAAAACCGATCTGGCCGTCTGGCGCGAACCCGAAGGCCGCTGGTATGTGCGGCAGAGCGGCGATCAGGCCATACGCAGCGAGCGTCACGGGCAAGCGGGCGATACGCCGGTGCCCGCGCGCCGTTCCCCTTAGATCAAGTGGCGGCGGGGGGGAACATCAAAAACATTTTCCACCCCGCCCGGCGCATTGAACAGTTTAGGTTAGCAAGCGTTAAAAACGCC
>JANOWX010000599.1:0-23913 GCA_031418175.1 Acidobacteriota bacterium
AGGGCTTCGCGGCCCCAAATTTAACGGCACCCCAGAATGTACGATCATTGATTTCGCCGATAACATCCTCCGACTTGGGCCTCCGCTTGCTTATGCACGTTTTGCTGATTTCTGGAGTGGTAATGAAGAAGAACGAAGTCAAGCTACTTGATGCAGTGGCTTTGCTGGCAGACCTGCCGCAACGCAACCTCCTGCGCGGTGAAGTGGGCACGGTGGTTGAATTGCTTGCGCCCAATGTTTATGAAATCGAGTTTTGTGATGACGAAGGGCAAACTTACGCGCAGTTTGCCTTGCCCGGCGAGAAGTTGATCGTGTTACACAACCGCGGCGAGGCGCTCAAAATTGCCGCATAGAGAGAACGAAATGACGACACTGCAATCCAAATTACAGCGATTTCGGTTTGAATGTTCGGGCTGATTAACCTCTGTGGAAACAGTGAAGACTGGGGAAATACATACCATGTTTTCCCACCTGCTCCCCGCAGCAGGTTCAACCTGCACACATATGTCCAAACAGCTATAACAAGAAGGGCAGCCACTTTCCCGAGGTGGCTGCCCTTCTTGCTTAACTTCAGTTGCATAGCCAGCGGCTCACTTGCTCGTGCTGCCCGAAGCCGCCGGTTTGTTTAGCTTCTGATTGGCGGGCACGAAATCAAAGAAGCCGTTCATCATCTCTTCCCACGTTTGTTCGCCGAAGCGCACAGCCTTGTTCGGATCGGGGTTGACCGGGTTCTTGGTCGAATTGTCGTAATGCGCGACGGTCTCAATGCGGCTGCCCTTGGGAATGCGAATCGCCTTCTTCGGATAGTAATAGACCTGCCAGCCGAAATCGTAGCGCGGCACGTTGAGCAGGATCTCCGACCGCCCGTCGGGATAGATCGCGCGGTAGATGTAATCTTTGCCGCGCAAATGCATGTGCGGCATCAGGCTGAGTATCTCTATGTCCTCGTCCACCGGATAGACGGCTTTGACTTCGTGATTCGCGGCGTTGGGCGGAATGGTGAAGTTCGGATCCCACGCGGCCGTCGTGGTGATGACTTTTTCGACGGGCCACTTGGCGAATTTCAGCCCGATCATCGAACGGTCTTTGGTCGCTTTGCCGCTGGGCGTGTAATGCATCTGGAAGATGATGTTCGCGCCGGCCTTGATGAGTTTGGCGGTGCCGGGTTGCGCCTGAAAGGGCGTATTGCCGGGCGAGAGCGCGCCGAGCAGGCCGGTGCCGATGTCCTGTTTGGTGGGGCGTTCTTTGGGATCGCGGACGTAAACGACGATGTGATGCACGACCGACAGATCGCCTGCGCGCGCTTCCATCGCGGCGATGTATTTGTCTTCGGTGAAATTGCTGGGCACGGTGAAGTAGATGTAAGGCACGGTGCCTTGCGCGGGGACGGTGAATTCTTCGGGCATGTTGAAGACGATGTCGGGTTCGCCCATCTGCCAGCCCTTGGCGAATTTGGGCGCGGGCGGCAGGTCTTTGGGATCGCCTTCTTTCACGCCGCCGTCAATCCAGGCGACGATGGTGTCGAGGTCTTTTTGCGCGAGGCGGCAATCGTTGGCCCATTCGCCGTGTTTGGGATCGGCGTGCCAGGGCGGCATCTCGCGGCTGACGACTTTCTCGCGGATGGCCTTGGCCCAGGGGCGCGACTCTTTGTAACTGGTCAGGGCCATCGGGGCGATCTCGCCGGTGCGGTGGCAACTGACACAGTTGGCGTTGAAGATCGGCGCGATGTCTTTGGTAAAAGTAGGCGCGGCGATTTTGTTATTGGCGCGGCTGACGGGCAATGCGAAGTTGGCGAATGCGAGCGCGGCGCCGGTGCAAAGTAAAAGCGCGAACAGACGGCTTCTCATTCTTCTAGTTCTCCTTTTCAGGTTGCGGGTGATGGGTAGGACGGACTTTAGTCTGTCCGGCGGCGTAGGACAGACTAATAAAGCCCGTCCTACCGTGTTGAAGCGAAGCGGCAATGTACACGATGACGCCGCGAACGCGAAAGCTTTCTTGCACAAATCCGCGCGCCAATTGGCCTGCGCCGGTTGCCCCGCTTAGGGGCGCTGGCTAGAATGCGGGCGGTGGCAGGCAGAGCGGCGCTTAGGGTGAGACGCAAACATTTCAAACGAACAATCAGGCATCCCATGAATTTCCTCGACTTCACGCTGGCGGAACGGGTCGAGCAGGCTGAAACACTGCCTGCGCGTTGTTACACCGACCCGGCCTATCTTGAACAAGAATCCAAGCAAATCTTCCGCCGCACCTGGCAACTGGCTGGGCGCTTGGAGCAGGCCGCGCAACCCGGCAGTTATTTCACCACCGAAGTGGCGGGCGAACCGGTGCTGATTGTGCGTGATCGCCAGGGCAGCCTGCGCGGCTTTCACAACGTCTGCCGCCATCGCGCCAGCATCCTGGCCGAGGGCGCGGGGCGATGCGAACAGTTCCGCTGCCCCTATCACGGCTGGACGTATGAGCTAAACGGCAAACTGGTTGGCACGCCGGATTTTCAGGGCGTCGAGAATTTCGACCGCAAGGCGTTCGGGCTAGCGCCCCTGCTGCTCGAAACCTGGGAGCAGTTCATCTTCGTCAAACTGGACGACCAAGCGCCAGACAGCCTGACGGATTGGCTGGCAGACATTCCGCAACAAACGCGGCATTTGCACGCGGACAAGATGCAATTCGTCGAGCGGCGCGATTACGTAATCGAATGCAATTGGAAGGTCTATGTTGATAACTACGTCGAAGGCTACCACGTGCCCATCGTGCACCCGTCGCTGATGCGCGAGTTGGATTTTCAGCGTTACCGCACGATCACCAAACGCTTTTATTCGCTGCAAGACGCGCCGATCAAAACGGGCAATGATCCGCAACGGCGCTACCAGCAAACGGCGGCGCAGGCCGAGGCGCTATATTTCTGGGTCTTCCCCAATCTGATGTTCAACATCTATCCCGACAATCTGTCTGTGAACCTGATCCTGCCGCTGGGCCACGACCGCACGCTGACGATCTTCGAATGGTTCTTTCACGAACCGGATGCGCCTGGCATGGCCGGAAAGATTCGCAGCACGATTGAATTGAGCGATGAAGTGCAGGCTGAAGACATACGCGCCTGTGAATTGGTGCAGCAGGGTTTGCGCTCAATGTCTTACGAGCGCGGACGCTATTCGGTGAAGCGCGAAAACGGGCTCCATCATTTTCATTCGCTGTGGTACGAATTTATGAAGTGAAGAGATAGCCGCAAAAAGGCACAAAAGGCGCAAAAAACTTTTTGGGTGGCGGTCAGTGAGGTTGATCAAATGGCTGTCACGACAATGCGCGAAAAGCGTAAGGAGTATACGGAGATGACAGAAACAGAAATCATGAAGCTGTGCGATGTGGTGCGGCAGACCGGTTATGAGATTCACTGCTACTTGCGGCACGGGCATTTGGAAAAGGTGTATGAGAACGCGTTGGCGCATCGGTCACGCAAACAGGGCATCAAAGTCGAAACCCAATGCGACCTTTCCGTTTACGATGAAGACGGCACCTTGATCGGCCAGATGACGGCGGACATGCTGATCGAAGACGAGTTGATTGCCGAGCTGAAAGCCGTCAAGACGCTGGCTTCCGAATACATCGCGCAACTGCTTGGCTATCTGCGAGCTTCAAGAATCGAACATGGACTACTCATCAACTTCGGCTCCCAAAAATACGAAATCAAAAAATACATTCTCTCAACACTCCCCTAACACCTTTTTGCGTCTTTTGTGTCTTTTTGCGGCAAAAGCTCGCCGGACTTCCGAATGATTCAAAACAAACTGCAACTTCTGCAAGAAAAGAACCAAGCCGCCGAAGTAGGCGGCGGCCCCGAACGCATCAAGCGCCAGCACGCCGAAGGGAAAATGACCGCGCGCGAACGCATCGAATTCCTGCTCGACGACGGCAGCTTCGAGGAGTTCGATAAATTCGTGGCGCACCGTTGCCTCGATTTCGGTATGCAGGAACAACTCTTTCCCGGCGATGGCTTCATCACGGGCCACGGCCTGATTGACGGGCGCGAGGTCTTTGTCTTCGCGCAGGACTTCACCGTCTTTGGCGGCTCGCTGTCAGAAACCAACGCGCAAAAGGTCTGCAAGATCATGGACCTGGCGATGAAGGTGGGCGCGCCCGTCATCGGCTTGAACGATTCAGGCGGCGCGCGCATTCAAGAAGGCGTGGCCTCGCTCGGTGGCTATGCCGACATCTTTCTGCGCAACACGTTGGCGTCGGGCGTGATTCCGCAAATCTCGGCGATTATGGGGCCGTGCGCGGGCGGCGCGGTCTATTCGCCCGCGATCACCGATTTCACGGTGATGGTCAAAGACACGAGTTATATGTTCATCACCGGCCCCGACGTGATCAAAACCGTCACGCACGAGGACGTGACCAAAGAAGAACTGGGCGGCGCAATGACGCACAACGCCACCAGCGGCGTGGCCCACTTCGCCACCGAGAACGAAGAGGATTGCCTGCGCGTGATCCGCGAACTGTTCTCGTTTATGCCGTCGAACAACATGGAAGACCCGCCGCGCATAATGTGCAGCGATCCGGTTGACCGCGCCGATGAGGCGTTGAACACGGTCGTTCCGCCCGAATCGAACAAACCCTACGACATTCGCCAGGTCATCACGAAGGTTGTGGACAACGGCTATTTCTTCGAGATTCAAGAGCATTTCGCCCGCAATATCGTGATCGGTTACGCGCGGCTGAACGGCCAGCCGGTGGGCATCGTGGCGAATCAACCGAACTACCTGGCGGGCGTGCTCGACATTGACGCGAGCGTGAAGGGCGCGCGTTTCGTGCGTTTCTGCGACTGCTTCAACATCCCCATCATCACTTTTGAAGACGTGCCGGGCTTCCTGCCGGGCGTCAATCAGGAACACGGCGGCATCATCCGCCACGGCGCGAAGCTGCTTTACGCTTATGCCGAAGCGACCGTGCCGAAGATCACCGTGGTGACGCGCAAGGCCTACGGCGGCGCGTATTGCGTGATGGGATCGAAACACATCCGCACCGACATCAACTTCGCCTACCCGACGGCGGAGATTGCGGTGATGGGCGCGGAAGGTGCGGTCGGTATTTTGTATAGGCGTGAACTGGCAGGCGCGGCTGACCCGGCGGCGGCGCGGCAAGAGAAGATCGAAGAGTATCAGGACAAGTTCGCTTCGCCCTATGTGGCGGCCGAGCGCGGTTTTATTGACGAAGTGATCGAGCCGAAGCAGACGCGGCAAAAGCTGATTCGCGCGTTGAAGCTGCTGGAAAACAAGCGCGACACGAATCCGCCGCGCAAGCACGGGAATATCCCGTTGTAATTTCGGAGGTGTTACTTTGGGTGCGGAATAATCGTGAGAATGATGTAGGTGTCGCCGTCTATCTGAAAGTAAAAGCGGTAGGAACGATTGACGCGTGCTTGCCAGATGTCGCGCGCTTCATCGTACTTTTTTGCGCGGAGCGAAGGATGTCGCAAGTCGGCAAGTAAAAGCTCAAACTGCTTGTTGACGCGCGCTTGCAGGTCGGGCGGCAGGGCTTTGTAATCGCGGTCGGCTTTCGGAGTGAGAAAGATTTTCACTGCGTTCTTGTCTTGGCTTGGTATTCCTCGAATTCGGCGATGGTGTTGAAAGGCCCAATGAGTTTTCCTGCTTTCACGTCGCGCAGCCCCTCTTCAATCGCTGCTTCCACACTGTCGTGCACTTCTGGTGCCTTGGGCTTCAAGACGATGCTGCGCCCTTCAATGACAGCTTCCAGGTAATCGCCAATGGCGAGTCCAGCCTCCAGGCGGATGGCGGTGGGAATCGTCACCTGAAACTTTTCCTTCACCTTGACCATTGGCATAACGGCTCCTTGTCTGACGGGCATTTTGATGAGAACGCTAGGCAGCACGCTTCTTCGCCTTCGCCGCCGTCAGCACTTCAATCGCTTTCTTCAACATCACGTCATCGCCAGACTTGGGCGCGATGATATTCGGCGGTGCGGCGCCTTCCGGTGGAGCTACCGGCCGAACTGTTAACGGGGCGGCTTTTTTATCTTTATTCTCTTCGCTTTCATCAGCATTGACATCGGCCAGATCAGCGCGCTTGACCTCGACATTCGGCGTCACGCCTTCGGTCATAAAAATCTTGCCGTTGGGCGAGGCGTGCCGCGCGACTGTCAGCAGGAACGCCGAGCCATCATCCAGCGGGAACAGCTTCTGCTCTGAACCCATGCCGAAGAGCGTGCGCTCGCCAACCACATCGCCGCGCTGACTTTCCATCAGGGCAGCCGCAATGACTTCAGCCGCGCCGGCGGTCGTGCGATCAACGATGGCGGCGACCGGCAAATCGGTCAGGTCGTTATCCGGCTTGGCTTCATACGTCGCCAGCACGGCTTCTTTGCGTCCGATGGTTTTGGTGATCGTGCCCGACTTGATGAAGTAATCGGCCACCGTGACGCCTTCGCTCAACTCGCCGCCGGCGGAACCGCGCAGGTCTAGCAAAATGCTTTTCGCGCCTTTTTTGATGACATCTTTGACGGCGGCGGCGACGGCTTCGGCCTGGCCTTTGTGCAGGATGGGCACTTTGACGTAGCCGATCTGCGCTTCAAGCGCGCGCGCTTCAATTGGCGCATTGGCGACAGCGGCGCGCGTCAATTTGATTTTGTCGGTCTTGCGATTGATGAGCGAAAGTTCGACGCTCGTGCCAGCCTGGCCCGCCAACAGGGTTTTCACATCGTACAAATCCAGGTCGCGCGTCGCGTGGCCGTCAATGTATTCGATCACGTCGCCCACGCGAATGCTGGCTTTCTCGGCGGGCGAATTCGGCACCACTGTGATCACGTAGGCAAACCCGGAGTATTGCCCAATCACCATGCCGGTGACATCGGTGTTGTGTTTGCCGGCTTGATAATCTTTGACTTGGGCTGGCAACAGGTAGGCGCTGTAAGGATCGAGGCTGTCGGTCAGCCCGCGCAAGGCGCCGACGCGGACTTTGTCGAGATCGGGTTTCTCGACGTAATCGCTGTTGATCTTGCTGATGACCTCTTCAAAGATGCGTAGTTGCGGATAAGGGCCGGTCTCGGCAATCGCGCGCACCAGCGGGTTATTCGAGTTGGAAAGCATGCCGCCGACAATCGAATAGAGGGCGATGAAGGCCGAAAGCGAAATCAGCGTCAACTTGCTGCGAATGGACATCCTACTTCTCCTTGAAGAAAACAGCCGCGCAGGGCTGTTGGTCATTGAAAGCGAACATGGAAGCGCTTTTGCAAACGCGCGCCAAACGGGCGTGATGATACATCACGCGAAAAGAACGGCGCAAGCAAAGCCTCTTGCGGGCGCTGCTAATAACCGCTGTGTCTGCCAGCCGCAGCCCAAGTGAATCCAGCCAATTGGAAAGGCCCGTATACCGCAGTGAATTCACCGCACAACACACGGCACAAGGAGGAACATTCGATGGCTGGTTTTTTAGGCACGGGCGCGACCTTTCGCGCGGACTTGAATCTGGTCTTGCAATTGTTGATGGGCGGCGCGCTGCTGTTGGGCATGTGGCTGGCGCGGCGGCAAAGCTTCCGCGCGCACGGCCTTTGCCAGGCGGCGGTGCTGCTGCTCAACCTGCCGCTGATTGCGCTGCTGATGGCTCCGGCCTTTCAGCGTTCGACGCTGCCGCGTTTGGGCACGAGCCTGCACAAGGCCGACGTTATCATCACCGCGCTGCACGCGGGGTTGGGCCTGTTGGCGGAACTGCTGGGCCTTTACGTCATCCTGGCCGCAGGCACGAAGCTGCTACCGGCGGGGCTGCGCTTCAGCAACTACAAACGCTGGATGCGCGCGACGCTGGGTTTGTGGTGGCTGGCGATTCTCTTGGGCCTGGGCACGTATTGGCAGTGGTATTTGAAAGCCGCACCCGCGCCGCGCGCCGCCACTACGCAACCGGCAAGCGCCCAACGCGTGACGATACGGCTCAGCAATTTCAAGTTCGAGCCGAAGGAAGTCACCATCGCGCCCGGCGCCACCGTCGAATGGATTGACGAGCAAGGCAATCATTCGATCGTGGCCGATGACGGCGCGTTTGAATCTGAAATCCTGGACGCGGGTGGGCGCTTTGAACGCAAGTACGACAAGCCGGGCCGCTATCCGTATTACTGCTCGCTGCACGGCGAAAAGGGCGGGCACGAAATGGCTGGCGTCGTGCTTGTTCAATAGCTTGATTGGTATGGTACCGCGCGCGTCGGCAAGCGGCGCTTGGCAACCCACAACCCGTGAGCGCCAGATGGGGCCACCGCTTGCTGACGCGCGCGGTACCGTATCCAGACCCCAGGCAAAGACCCCAGGCAAACAAAAGGGCCGCTTCGGTGTGCGCATCCGAAGCGGCCAACAGGAGGATACCCCTTTGAAGAAACACCAACGGTGCTTTTCTCAGTGAGTACTGTCTTAGACGATTCACTTTTTGCGATGGTTTCTATTTTTTCTGCCGCGACAAGTTCATTCCCACGCATCGCCCCAAGCGGTTTTGCGCGCACGCTTCCACGCCGTCTGTTCGCGTTTCGTCACGGCGAGCTGCTGCAACCCTGCAATGGTGCAAAGCTGCAATTGCGTATAACCAGCCGCGCGTTGCGGATGCCGTAACACACGCGCCGTGGCTGGCTGAACAGGTTGTTTGGCAAAGATCACGTAACTGAACTTCTCGTCTTCGTAACCGAGCAAGCCCGCTTTCAGCCGGCGTTGTAAAGCCGAGCGTTCGACCCGCGCGGCAAAATGGCACCAGTCCGTCGCCGGCAAAGGACAGGCGTGCGCGTGCGGACACGGCGCGGCGAGCTGTCCGCCCAAACCGATCAACTGGTCACGCAACCTGCGCACGGTGGCAAAACCCCGCATCGTCCCCGGCTCGATGATGGCTAGCGCTTGTTGCGTCGTTTGCCAAACTCCGTGCACGATGCGCGCCGCCAACTCCGGTTCGATCTCGCCCAGTGCGTACGAAAAGACAGCCAGATCGTGCGGCGGCCAGTCGCGCACTTGTTGCAAGTTCGCCCGTTGCCAATTGGCCGCGCGCAAGGCTGGCTGGTCGGACGCTTGCGCCAAGTCCCGGCCCAATTGCAGCAAGCCGCTGTCCTGTTCAAGCAATGTGCATTGCTGCAAAGCGCCGAAGGTTTCCGCCGCCGCCCAACTTGCCGCGCCTGTGCCCGCGCCCAAATCCAACAGGCTGGCGAACTGCGCATCCGGCCTCAAACGTTGCAACTCGCCGAAGACCTGGCACGCGGCGGCATAGGTCGCGGGCATGCGTGTGGCGGTATAAGCCAAGCGTTCTGTGTCTGTGTTGATAAAGCGAACGAGAGTAGCTTGCGGCGCACGATAGCGCGCGGAGAGCGCGGCGGCGGCTTCGGTTAAGTCTTTGGTTGAACAACGCGCGGCGGCCTGTTCGATGGCCGCGCGCAAGCTGGGCGGTAGTTGCATATTCCTCAATTACAGGCGCTACTGGAATTTGTGTGGGTTTGGAAGAAAGGTATTGCGGCTCTGCCGCCTGATGTGCGGAAGGTCTGTGACCTTCCGTCAATGGCCCGCCGTTTTATGGGGCTGTGCCCCAGCCGGGGCGTAGCCCCAGAAGAGTGGGAAAGCGCCTGCGGAAGGTCACAGACCTTCCGCACATCAGGCGGCAGAGCCGCGCAGCAGAGAACGCACCCACAAACTTTCCAGTAGTGCCTTATCACACTTCACAGCAACTCCCGCAAGCGTTCCGCCGCGATATTGCGCCCGCACAACACCGCCACGACGTGTTGGCCACGCCAGCGCTCAGCCACTTTCAACATTGCGGCCACGGCCACGCCCGCCGCGCCTTCGATCACCCAGCGTTCTTTTTCCAAGATCAAACGCATCGCCTGTTTGATCTCTTCCTCGCTGACCAGCACGTGATCGTCCAGCAAGCGCTGGCAAGGCTCGAAGGTTAGCGCATCCGCTTCGACGCCGCCTGCCGTGCTGTCTGAAATCGTCGGCAGTTCGGGGCACTCGATGATGCGGCCCGCTTTCAAACATTCATACAGCACCGGTGAATTCTCTGGCCAGCAACCGATGATTTTCACGTTTGGTCTGACTGCTTTCAGATAGGTGGCAATGCCCGCGCTCAAACCGCCGCCACCCACGGCGACAAAAACGGCGTCAATTTTTTCAAGCTGCTCGGCGAGTTCGACGCCAATCGTGCCCTGGCCCGCGATGACCTCGGCGTCGTTGTAAGGCGAGATGAAAACCTGGCCGCGCGCTCCGGCCACTGCCCGCGCCTGCATCTCGGCGCCCAAGGGATCGTCGCCATAAAACACCGGTTCGCCACCCAGCGCGCGCATCAAGGCGACGCGCAATTCGGGCACGCCGTTGCGCATGAACACCTGCATCGGCACACCCAATTGCCGCGCCGCGTGACAGACTGCGATGCCGTGGTTGCCGTTGGACGCCGTGATGACGCCGCGCGCGCGTTCGTCAGCCGTCATTGACAGCAGCTTGTTGGCCGCGCCGCGCAGTTTGAATGAGCCGGTGTGTTGCAGGTGTTCGAGCTTGAGCCAGACGTGGCAGCCGGTCAGCGCGCTCAAGGCGAGCGAATAATCGGTCGGCGTCGTGCGAATGACGGGTTGAATGCGCGCGGCAGCGGTTAAGACATCTTGCGCAGTGATCATCAATAAACTCTCTTCGCAAGCCTGGCTAACAATGCAGTCGGGTCAGTACCGCGCGTGAGCAAGCGGCGCGTCGGCGGCGGGATGATAGGCGTTCAAGTCTCCAAGTTCAATTGCGGTTGGTGGCCGATATTCAAGGTCGAGTCTCAATCGGCGTGCCCACCGGCACCGCTTGCCAAATCTCATCCATCTCGGCATTCGTCACGCCGACGCAACCGTCCGTCCAATCCATCAGGCGATGCAACGGCCCCAGCCACCAGAATTTATTCGGCAAGCCGTGAATCATCACCGCGCCGCCAGGTGAGACGCCACGCGCCAGGGCCTGTGCTTTGTCGGCGGCATTCGGATAAGAGAGGTGCAGCGCGCGATGCGCCAGGCTGCGCGGATTGCGAAAGTCCAACGTGTAGCGGCCTTCGGGCGTGCGCTCATCGCCTTCCTGCGTTTTGTGGCCCAGCGGATGTTGGCCCAGCGCGATGCGATAGGTTTTGAGCACCTGCCCATTTTGCAGCAGTTGCATTTTGCGTTCGGCTTTCAGCACCAGCACGGCCTCGGCTTGCGCATCAACAGGCAATGCAGGGGTCGGCCACAGGACATACACAAAAAGCACGCCCAGCAAAACAACCGGGAGCAACAAGGCTGTCAGCAGCGCCAGCTTTGTGGATACCGCTTTCATCAAAAATTCATTGGGAACGTTGCCATTCAGCAAGCTTACTTCGCGGCCGCTTTCGCATTCGCCGTCTTGTTGATGCGCGCATCCATCAGCCGCACCAACTCCGCATTCGTGAATGGCTGCCAGCCGTGCGGCTTCATCGGTCGCCCGTATTCAAACACAGCCTCGGCCTTCGGATTGTCGGCGGCTTTCAAAAAGTCTTCCAAGTGATAGACCGCCAGATTCAAATAGTAGTCGTCCATGTCACCGCAATACACGTGAATCTTGCCGACCAGGTCCGGCCCGATCTTCGCCCAGTTCTTTTCCAGGTTGTAGCGCAGGTCATAACCGTGATCGCGCATATACAACGCGACCTCGCGGTCAATCTTGCCCGTCAGCCGATCCCAAATCGGGCGCGGATAACCGTCCTTGCCGACCGGCCCATACGCCGCATCCCACGCGGCGATTTGCTGCCCCGAACGCACGTTGCTGCCGAGCACGGCTTCCAACCGGCTCATCTCGCGCATCGTCAACGTCACCTGTCCATCGGCGTTGCGCGACAGCGGGCGAATCAGCTTGGCCCAATCGCCCGCCGGCACTTCAAAGGCGTTGTCGTCTTCGTAAACGTTCGACATCTGGTAGCGCCGAAAATCCACCGGGTCGGGATACAGCGACCACGCGCCGTTGAAAAACTTCGGATGGAAGATTTGCAGCGCCAGCGCTTCCCAGCCGCCCGTCGAACCGCCCGTCAACACGCGCGCCTGCGGTTCGGCCCGCAGCCGGAAGTTCTTTTCGAGATACGGAATCAATTCGGTCAGCAACGCATCGCCATACGGCCCGTTGTTGACCGAGTTCACCGCGTAAGAGTCATCGTAATACGGCGTCGGATGCTGGAAGGTCACCGCCGCCATACGCGGGAAATCGTCCGACATCCACGCTTGCGAGAATTCATAACTCGGCTCGCGCGCGCCACGATTCAGCCGCGCCTTGCGCTGTTCCGTGCTCTCAGGCGCAGCCGGGACCTGCGTCGTAAACCCGAACGGCGCGCCGAGTCCGAAATGCCCTTGAATGTAGATCGCCGGATACTTCCGATTCGCGTCTTGCGCGTAGCCCTTCGGCAACAGCACCGACGCGCCCAGATAAATCGGATGGCCCCAGAACTCGGTCAGCAACTTACTCTGAATCTTTACCCGCTTGACCCATTCGGTATCGGGCGGCACCACGACCGGCGGCAGCTTTTTCGTCAGACTGAGTTTGACGTTGAATCCTTTGGCCGGATCAAGTCGCACGCGCTGCACCTCGCTGACCAGATTGCCCGGCGAACGATTCCACTGCTGGCCTTCCCACTGATCCATATGCACCCAAATCTTGTGCCCGTCTTTGCGATGAACTTGCGTATACACGTTCAACAGCGCCTGCACGTAATACTCGCCCGCCGGAAGTTGGCGCAGGCTCTCGACCTGATAGCCCAACGTCGAACCGTCAATCACAGCATTCCTACCGGGCTGCAACGCATTCACGTCCAGCCCATAAAACGGCACCGAAGCTTGATATGAACCCGCCTGCAAGCGCGGCTCGACGCGATTGGTTTTCGAGATCATCACGAAGACGCGCCCGGTGATGGGGCCGTTGTCGATCGCGGCGGGATAGGAAATCTCGAAGCGCGTATCCGCCGTCGCTGTATGGCCGGAAGGTAGCGCCAGCAGCGCGAGGCAAAGGGCGATGCCTGCCATGAACAGAATTCTTCGTTTCATTCGATTCCTCCGCAGAAAGCCTGGCTGAACTAACGACACCGCCGTGGCAAGCCATCAAGGCAGTGTGTAGCAGCGATCACCCAGGCCGAGTTTTTCCAGTATCTGATTGAGCCATTCGATTTGCGCGCGATATTTGGCCGCGTCTTCCGCCGTATAAACCATCCCCAATAAAACGCGACAAATGTAGCCGATCATTTCCGTCGTAACTTTTTTCGAATTGAATTCGAGCAGATTGATGATGTCAGCCTCGTCCTGTGCGCGCTTGCCCATTTCATGCCGTTCAGGCGCCGCCCACATTTTCAGCATCAGCAAATCGCGCAGATTGACGACCTTGACCATTTGTTCATCCAGCGCATCGTCAATTGCCGATAACACGGCTTCGCGTTTGGCGCGTAAGTTGGCGGGCTGTACGTCTATCTTGGTCGTGCCGACCTGAAAGATCAGCACCACCGCCGTGCCGCGCAATTGATGCCCAGCCAGCACTTGCTGCACCAACGGCATGTCTTCGGGCAAGACGAGCAAGTCTACGTCCTGCGTCATACGCGGAATCGAATGATGCGCGAGCGCCAGCCCGCCAATCAGGCAATAGCGGATGCCGCGTTCGTTGAACTGCCGCAAAACATCCTTGACCGTAGCGCGTTCCATAAACTTCCCCTTCGCAAACATCCGTGCGTAGTCTTCCGACAAAATAACCGAGGTCTCAAGACCATTGTGGCCTTTGATGCAGTAGTCTGCTTGTACGGTTCCGGTAATCATTGTTGTTTATGCTGATCCCCCAACGCATTCAGCGGGGTAATGCGCCCGGCTTCCAAAATGGTCTGGCGCGACACACGCCCCCGGTAGCCAGCCACAATCTCGTCCAGGCTTTCGCCAGCGGCCAGCCGTTCCAGGGTGCCCGTGATTTCGATGCGCGTGTATTTGAACGTCGGCAGCCCTTCGCACACGCCGGGGGCGGGCGCAGTTTAGGCCCGCACTTGCGCCCGTGCAAGAGTGGCCAGCCGTGCCGCAGCTTTGCCCGCGCAGCTTCTTGGATTTCAGACCTCGTGCTAACATCCGCCCGCTGGTCGAACAAACTTGCAGCAACGACATTTCAAAACACATGACACCGAAACCCTTGTTTATAGGCATTGATCTGGGCGGCACCAATATCAAAGCCGCGCTCGTCAACACTGACAACGGCGAGATCACCGGCCTGACTACGACGCCCACGCACGCGCAAGAAGGCCACGACGCCGTGATCGCGCGCATGGCCGAACTCGCGCACACGGTCATGTGCCAGGCGGGCCAACAAAAAGACGACATCGGCGGCATTGGCTTGGGCATTCCGGGCTTGCTCGATCTGGAACACGGGCTGACGCTGTTTCTGCCCAACCTGCCGGGGCAGTGGCGCAGCGTGCCGGTGCGCGCCGAACTGGCCCAGGCCAGCGGCTGGCCCGTCGCGATTATCAACGATGCGCGCGCGGCTACGTTGGGCGAATGGAAGTTCGGCGCGGGCCGTGGCGTCGAGAGTTGCGCGTTGCTGACGCTGGGCACAGGCATCGGCGGCGGCTTGGTCATCAAGGGCGAATTGTATCTGGGCATCGGCGGCGCGGCGGGCGAACTGGGCCACATCAGCGTGGATTTTAACGGCCCGCGTTGCAATTGCGGCAGCCGTGGCTGTATCGAGGCCTTCGCCTCGGGCCCGGCCATGGCGGCGGCGGGGATGCGCGCCGTGGTGCAAGGGGCGACGACCAAGATTACTGAAATGTGCGCGGGCGATTTGAATCTGATCACGCCCGAATTGATCTGTCAGGCGGCGCTGGCGGGCGATGAAGTGGCGCGCGAAATTTATGAGTTCGCGGGCAGGGCCATCGGCTATGGCATCGCCAATGTCGTCGTGGCGCTCACGCCGCGCCGCATCATCATCGGCGGCGGCGTCGCGGCGGCCGGCGATCTGATTCTTGAACCGATTCGCCGCACGGTGCGCGAACGCGTGCGCGTGGCTGACAAGGATGCCATCGAGATTTTACCGGCGACGTTGGGCAACAATGCCGGGTTGATGGGCGCGGCGGTCTGGGCGCGCCAGAATGTTTAGACCGCCAGAAAATGAAACCACGAAGCGCCGCGGAAAACGCAGGGTGGTGTTTGATTTTCAGCGAGGTGGAGGTGTTGAAATGAAGAAGTCATGCTTTGGGTGCTTATCAACGTTCACGCTGGTGCTGGCGTGTTTGCTGCTTTCCAGCCACGTTCACGCGCAACAAACTGTCGTTGCCGGCAATCCCGGAAAATTGGTCAGCGACACCTGGGAGGCCGTCAATACTGGCTATTTCGACGCCACCTTTGGCGGTTTGAATTGGCAAGCGGTAGGCGAGGCGTTCTTGCGCCGCGACTACGCCAACATTGCCGCCGCCCACGCCGCCATCCATCAAATGCTGGCGCGGCTGAACAGCCCAGCCACGCGGCTCCTGAACAAAGCGCAATTCGAGGCCTTTCGCGCCGAACTCGGCGGCCAGGCGCACGTCGGCACGGGCCTGCTGGAATTGGGCGTGGTGGACATCGGCGAGGCTGCGCGCAAATTGCTGATCGTGACGACGCTGGCCGATACGCCCGCGCGCCGCGCCGGTTTGCAGCCCGGCGATGTCATCGAAGCGATCAACGGCGCTGCCACCGTCGGTCTGGGCCTGACCGCCGCGATGGAAAAGATTCGCGGCCCTGCGGGCGCTGTGCTGACCCTCAGTCTCAATCGCGGCGGACGGCGTTTTGAGGTCAAGCTGGTCAACGAGCGGCTCGCGGCGATTGAACGTTCCGTGTTTGGCGAGGTGCGGCAAATCAGCGGCCGGCGCTTGGGTTATGTGCGGCACGAACTCTTTCTGGAAACTTCGGTCGAACAAATGCGCGCCGCATTGCAGCGGCTGGAACAACAGCGTGTCAGCGGGTTGATCCTCGACTTGCGCCATAACCCCGGCGGCGATTTGCGCGCTTGCATGCAACTGGCCGGGTTGTTTCTGGGCGCCGCGCCCTTCGTCAACGTCAAGACGCATACGGGCCTGCGCCCTTTCAATACACAGGGCGCGCAAATCACTAAACTGCCGCTGGTTGTGCTGGTCAACAAAGGCACTGCCAGCGCCGCCGAAGCCCTGGCGGCGGCCTTGCGCACCAATCAACGCGCCAGACTGGTCGGCCAAACCACGGGCGGCAAAGGGCTGATTCACAATGTGCTGATGCTGGGCGACGGTTCGGCGGTGCTGCTGCCGCTAGGCAGTATGCAGACAATGGCGGGCGACGAGATTTGGCAACGCGGACTCACGCCTGATTTCATCGTCAATCCGCTGGCTATGGGCGATGCGCAATTTGAAAAAGCGGTCGAGTTACTCTTGCCTCAACAGTCGAAGAGAAAGCCCACGCCAAAACGATGAAGCGCGCTGAGACCTCCTTGTAGTAGCGGATTTAGGTAGTGGCTAAGTTAGGTGGGATGTGTCAGTAGCCCGCGCGTAAGCAAGGGCTTTACTGGCAGCAGACAGCCCTTGCTTACGCGCGGGCTACTGACACGCCGTCCCACTCGATTTAGCCACTACCCGAATTTATTCGCCGCGACAGCGCGAATAAATTTGCTACTACAAGGGGAAAGCGCGGCAGCGGCTCATTTGAAACTCACCCTGACGGCATTGGCCGTTTGCCCCTCCACCTGCAACACGACATCCACTTCGCCGCGCCCAGCCAAAGCGCGCGGCAAGCGCAGGTTCATTTGATCCAAGCCCGGCGAACCTTGTGCGCCTGCAAAAAGAACCTCAACGCGCTGGCCGCCGATGGTGACGACAACGTTGCTGAGGTCGCTGCGCTGGCGCCAGCCGCTGCCAAAGAGCAGCAGGAAGACCTGGTCATCCGCATTTCCCAGTTCAAGCGGCACAGCGACGAAGCGCTTGCTTGCGTCATCGAAACGCGCGGCGGGTTCATAGCTTTGCTGTCCGTCCGGTTTGATGCGCAACGCCAGCGCCGCCGCAATGCCTTGGCCATTGGCGTTCGCCGCAAAGAGGCCGGGCGCGACGCGCTTGATGTTGACCGTGCCCAGGCTGACTTCGCCGGCGTCGTTCAACGCGATGAGCGTGGCCGCCCCAGCGGCAGTTTCAACGGGCAATAAAAAATTGATTTGCGTGGGCGCGACGAAAAACAACGGCGCGGGCCGTTCGATGCACGCGCTGTCGCGCACTTTTAACGAAGTGCCATTCAGCGTGACGGGCAAGCTGGCGTTGCTATTCGCCGCCGTCGAAACGGACAGCAGTTTGCCGAACACCGAGCCGATGGATTCAGGCGCAAGCGACGCGTTGAAACTGGCGGCTGATAACGCCGCCAAGTCGTGAATCGTTTGATCGTAAGGGAAGAGAAACGATGACGAGGGGCGCGTGATGGGGATGCAAGCGCCCGCCAGCGCCTCTTTGACCGGTTGGCCGTTTGGCCACGCGCCCATGAAACGCTGTGCTGCGTTGCCGTGGCCGAGCGCGAGTTCTTTGCCCGCCGCCGCGCCGTTGAATGCGTAATCGGCCAGCGCGTCGAACAGCCGCCAGAGGCCGTAATAATCCAGCGCATTCGGCGTCTGGCCCGAAGGCGTGCCGTGCGTTGCGTCGAGCGCGACGCCTTGTTGCTGATCGCTGCGCAACAACACGAAATCCTTTTCGCTGGCGGGCAAACCGGTGCGCTCAAAAACTTCTTTGGCGATGCGATGGTCGTTGACGGTGTCGGCGTCATACACCTGCACCAGCAGCTTGGCGTGCGCGGGGAAATTCAATAACTGCTTGGTTGTAATCTCATAGACGTACCAGGTCGCCAGCGCGAATACGAACAGCCCGCGCGTGCCCCAGCCTTTGCCCACGGCCCCGCGCTGCAACATCGCAAACGCAGCGCCGCCGCCGAATGAATGCCCGATAAAAGCCACGCGCGTCAGGTCAAAGAATTGCCCGTAGCGCCGCACCGCCTCTTCATACCCGGCAAAGATCGTGTCGTAGCGTTTCTCATACACGCTGCCGTCACCCGCGATGATTTGAAAGGGCGAGAAGACGACCGCATAACCTCGGCTGACGATGTGATTGATCAGCGGGCGGTAGGTGGCCGGGTCTGTCGCGCCAAAGCCGGGCGCAAAGAAAATCACCGGCGCAAGCGAACTCCGCTCCGCCGGGCGAAAGACGCGCACGTTCTCGGTTGGAAAGAGCGGACTGGCAAAGCGTTCGTCAAGCACCGTGAACGCGCCGTTGGCGCCATAACCCGACGCGATGGGCGGGATGGTGCTTTGCGCTACTGCCAGTTGGTGACTCAACAGAATGATTCCTGCCAAAAGAATGATGCGCGCGCGCACTGAATTGCTGGTCTTCATAACGGGTTTTGTACTACGCCGCGCGGGGCGCTGACAACGCCGGGCGGCAAGATTTTCGCGCTGACTGATTGGCAAAACGGAGCCGTGCCGGTAAGCTGGCGCAGCCCCATTCCCTGACTCAGCGGCGTTGCAATTCGCCTGCAGGCCGAAACGCGGCGTCGTCTTCTGCAATCAACCTTCACTTTCGCAAGAACCACGCTTATGAAAGTCCACGCGCGTATTTGGCTAGTTGTGTTGTTGGGTTTGTGCTGCGGCCTCGGCTGGAACGCACAAGCACTCGTTACTCGTTGGCAGCCTGACGCGCCGCTCTGGCAGCCGTTGGCGCGCACGGAGCGGCTGGCGCGCGGCGTGGCTGGCGATCAGCCCGCCTGGCAACTGAATGCGGCGATGTTGCGGCAACTGCTGGCTGGCGCGCCGTTGGAATCAAAAAGCGCATTGCCTGACAGCCAGACGATCTTGCCCTTGCCGCTGCCGGATGGCCGCTTGGCGCATTTCAGTATCGAAGAGTCGCCTTTGCTCGCAGCGGCGCTGGCGGCGCATTTTCCCGCAATCAAAAGTTATCGCGGCCAGGCGTTGGATGCGCCCGGCCTGACGATGCGCGGCGCTTGGTCGCCTGCCGGGTTTCACGCGACGCTGCTCACAGGCAGCGAAGTCATCAGTGTGATGCCCGCGCACAACGATCCCACACTGTATGTCAGTCAAGCCGGTGCGGCGGATTCAGAGTCGTTTTCCTGTCAGGCGCCAGAGACCAGCCAGTTAGCCGCCGCACTCGCGCCTGAGGTTGCGGTGGGCGATCAATTGCGCACGTATCGCATCGCCATCGCCGCGACCTGGGAATATGCCAACGCTTTCGGCGGCGGCACGAACGCGGGCACGCTGGCCTCCATCAACATCTGGCTCAACGGCGTCAATGCAATTTATGAACGCGAATTGTCGGTGCGGCTGACCCTGGCGAGCGGCGCGAATGTGCTTTACACCACTGAGCGCGGCTTCAATGCGGGGAATGATCTTTTCGACAACGCCAACGTGCTATCCATGATGGAACAGGTGCGGCCCGTGCTGCGCGATCTGGTGGGCGTGAATAATTACGATGTGGGGCATGTGCTGGGCGCAAATGCGGGCTTCAATAATCAAGGCACGGCGGGGCTGGGCGTGGTTTGCGACAATAACCAATTCAACCCGCTGACGGGGCCTGACCAGCAAGGGCCGAATAAAGGGCGCGGGGCGTCAAACTTCGGCGCGAATTATCCGCTGGGTGACAGCCGGCCCTTGGGCGAATTGGCGCACGAACTCGGCCACCAATTCGGCGCGCATCATTCTTACAACGGCGCGAGCGGTTTTTGCGGCAGCCAGCGCAACGGCCCAACGGCGGTTGAACCGGGCGGCGGCACGACGATCATGGCTTACCTAGGCATCTGCGGCGCCGACAACGTCGTCACGGCGCGCGACCTGCGCTTTCACAACGGCAGCTTCCGCGAGATTCAGGCTTATATCAACCGCGCCGGTTGCGGCACGCTCAGCCCCAGTTCCAATCGCGTGCCGACGGTCAATGGCGGCGCGGATTTCACGATTCCGAAACAGACGCCCTTTGCGTTGGCGGCCACGGGCGGCGACGCCGACGCGGGCGATGTGTCCAACCTGACTTACGCCTGGGAACAGGTGGATGCGGGCGAAGCCGTTTACGGCAATCCGCCTTACGGCGATCAAGCGGGCGATCCGGTAACGACGACGCGCCCGCTCTTGCGCAGCTTCGCGCCTACTCTCAGTTCCGTGCGCACCTTTCCGAGCCTGCCGTACATTTTGAACAACGCCAACACGCCGCCCGCGACGATCAATGGCTTGCAAACGGCGGAGGCGCTGCCGGGCGTGCCGCGCATGCTCAACTTCCGCGTGACCATCCGCGACCAACGCGGCGGCGTCAATGAAGACGCGGTCAAACTGACGGTAGAGAACTCCGGCCCCTTCCGCTTGACCGCGCCCAACACGGCCGTGAGTTGGACGGGCGGCACAGTGCAAACCGTCACTTGGAGCGTCAACGGCACACAGGCGCTGGCAAACAACGTGCGGCTGCTGCTTTCAACGGATGGCGGCCAGAGCTTTCCGACCGTGCTATTGGCCAGCACGGCGAATAACGGCAGCGCCGCGCTCACCGTGCCCAACAGTCTGCAAACCACACAGGCGCGGCTCAAGGTCGAAGCCGTGGGCAACATCTTCTTCGATATTTCAGACGCCAACTTCACGGTGCTGCCGTGCACATTCACGCGCAGCCCCAGCGCGCAGGGCTTTACGTCTGCCGTAGGCACGGGCAGCGTGCAAGTGAAAGCCGCCGCCCCTTGCTCTTGGACGGCCACGAGCAACGCGAACTGGCTGTTGCTGACGGCGGGCGCGGCTGGCGCAGGCAACGGCGCGGTCAATTACACCGTCGCGGCCAACACCGGCCCCACGCGCACAGGCACGCTGACGGTCGCCGGGCAAACCTTCACGGTGACTCAACTCACGACCCAGACCAATCTGGTGAATGTCTCCGCCGCCAGTTTTCTCGGTGGTGAACTCGCGCCCGAAAGCATCGCCACCGCCTTTGGCACGGCCTTGTCCACCGCCACGCAAGCCGCCCAAAGCTTGCCGTTGCCGGTCACGCTGGCGGGCACACAGGTCAGGCTGCGTGACAGCGCAAGCGTCGAACGCCTCGCGCCGTTGTTCTTTGTTTCGTCCGGCCAAGTCAATTACCAAGTCCCGTCCGGCAGTGCGCCGGGCCTGGCTTTGGTCACGATCAGCAATTCCACTGGGGTGCTCAGCCGCGGCGACTTGCTCGTAGCGACCGTTGCGTCCGGCTTTTTCTCGGCCAATGCCAACGGGCGCGATGTGCCGGCGGGCGTGCTGGTGCGGGCGCGCGGCACACAGCAACTATTCGAACCGCTGGTGCGCCTTGATCCCGCGACCAACCGTTACGTTGTCCTGCCGATTGATCTGGGGCCCACCACGGATGTCGTCGCCGCAGCTTTGTTCGGCACAGGCTGGCGGCAGCGGCAACGGTTGGAGAATGTCGAAGTGACGATCAGTGGCGGCACGCTCCCGCCGGTCAATGCGCCGGTATCATTTGCGGGCGCCGCGCCGGGCTTTGTGGGGCTGGATCAAATCAATTTTGTGCTGCCGCGCGCGCTGGCCGGGCGGGGCGTGGTGGATGTGGTGCTGACGGTGGAGGGAAAGACTGCGAACCTGGTCAGGCTCAACATCCGCTGACCACCCCGCTTTGACGCTTAAGCCACAACTTTTTTGAGCAGCGCAAGCTGGCCCGCGTGATACAGCGTATGTTGCAACGCGCCGTGCAATTCAAAGTAAAGCGGATGCGTTTTGCCCGGCGCCATCTCATTCAGTTTGGCATCGTCGAGTTGTTGAATCGTCGCCCGCAACGCGCGATTGGTTTCGTCCAGTTGCTGCAAGGCCGCTTGCCAGGCGCTTTCGCTGCTGTCCGTCACCGGTGGAAAGTTCAGTTCATCGGGCACAGTGCTGACAGTTTCGCCCTGCGCGCGGCGGTTGACGATGCTTTCCCAGGCGCGGATGTGATTGACCAATTCCCAGATGCTGTGTGCGTCAGGCAAGGGCTGCTGCGCGGCTTGTGCGGCAGTCACGTCCGCCAGCAATTCGCGCAAGGACGGGCCGTGCCACGCGCCGCCCTGATGCGCTTGTTTGAGTTGAATGTTGATGCGATGTGTTTCGGTCATTGCGTGCTCCTCTGTAGGACGGACTTTAGTCTGTCCTGGAATTGGACAGACTAAAGTCTGTCCTACCCTTAGCGCGCCAAACCAAGCCCAGCAATATCCCCAGCGTCAGCACCGAAAAGCCCAAGCCGCTGAGCGCCGCCGGTGCCGTGTAACGCATTTCTACGCGGTGCTGGCCCGCCGGCAACACGATCCCGCGCAATAAATAATCGGTCGCATAAATTGCCGTCGCCTGTCCATCCAGCCGCGCCGACCAGCCGGGGTAATGCGCCTCGCTCACGACCAGCACGGCGGGTTTGTCCGCGTTCGTTTCGATCACCAGATGATTGGGTTGATAGCTGACGTAGCGCGCGCTGGCAGCGTCACCCAATTGGTTCTGTGCCGTTGGCAGCAACTCTTTCGGCAAACCTGCGACGGCAGTTTCAAGCAACGCCGTTTGGCGCGGATCGAAAGGCCGTGCGCTCTCGCCGCGAATGCGTTTGAGCGCTTCTGCCGCACTGACGGCTTCGGCTTGGGGCGCGAGCCAGAGGCGCGGCAGCGCGCGGCTGTTCTCGTAAATCTGCGTCTGGTCTTGGTCGTAAACCTTGCGCCAATGCCCAGGCAGGCGCGCGAACACTGAAACCAGTTGGCGCGGTTGCGTGCTATACAGGCCCGTGCGCCAGACGATCAGCGGCGCGCGTTGCGTTTTGCTTTGCAACACCATTCGCTCAATCTGGCTTGGCTGCTCGAAGCGGAAATTCGTCCGGTAGTGATAGGCCGGGAACGAATTCGCCGCGTCGCCCACCGACTGATCGAAAACTTTGGGCAGGCTGTGCCGGATGTGGGCTTTAACATCGGGCCGCTCGTGCGCCCATTCGGCGGTGTCAACGCCCGCTTTCAACGCGTAATCGAATTGGCGGCCATCGGTCGTGTGCACGGTCAACTGCGCCACGGTCTCGCCCTGCGGAATGTCGCCGGCATCGGCCAGCGTCGTGACGAGGGCGACGCCTTCGGCTTTGAAATTGGAACCGCTCAGCGTGATGGCGCGGCCCGGCTGCAATTGAATCTGGCTGTCGTTGACGGGGAAGAGCACGCCTTCTTTTTCGATAAAGTCGGTGTTGAACGAGCTGAAATCCGCCACCAGCCGCACGTTCAGCAAATCCAGCACCTGCCATTCGGGCTGCAAAATCTGCGGATCGAGCGGCGCGTTGATCGTCGGCGTGTTAAACAACAAGCCGCTGCCAAAGGCGTCGGCATAGCGTTTCGGCAACAGCGGTTCATAACCCGCCGCGTTGTGCAGGCCGCGCACCATCGAAATGTTGTGCGGTTCGGCGATCGGCAACTTCAAGTTGAAATAGGTCGAGGTCGAAGTGAAGACGCGATTCTCGGTCGGTTCATACTGCTGCATAAACTTGGTCGAAGGCGCGGGCGTGGCGAAATACGCCGCCTTGGGCAAGAAGGGAAAACACCAGTGCGTGACCAAGACTTGCTGCTCCCAAAAACAGGCGCTGAAAATCACGCTCAGCAGCACAACGCGCGCGTGCCGCCAACTCATGCGCGTCCAACCCCACCAGACCAGCGCGCACCAGCCCGCCAGCAAAATCAGTTTGAAGGCCAGCCAGGTTTGTTCGCGGTAGAAGAATGGATAGCTGCCCGGCGTCGTCAGTGGCACGGCGCTGCGCATTGACCAAAACGCAAAGGCCGTGACCAAGGCCAGCACGAGGTAGCCGAGCCAGTCGGCGCGCGCCGCTGATACAGTACCGCGCGCGTCAGCAAGCGGTGATTCGTGCTGCGTATCAGCAGGTCTCGAGTCCAACTCGCGCTTGCTGACGCGCGCGG
>JANOWX010000600.1:0-3993 GCA_031418175.1 Acidobacteriota bacterium
TGAAAACGCGCGGCTGGCCGACCGATGCCGAGGAGGAAGAACATGAACACCAAAAAATCAAATCAGTTACTACACCCGATCTGGCTGAAGCGTTGGGGCTTTACGGTAACGCTGCTGGCGTTGGCGTTTGCGCTCAACACCTGGGCTCTGTTGGCCCAGAGCAGCGTCGAGAAGGCCGAGACCAGCCAGCAAGTGCAAGAACGCGTGGACGAATTACAGCGCGCGACGAATGCCGTGAAGAAAGGCGAAAAAGTCGAGAAGCCGAAGACCGGCACCATGGTCGGCGACTATTCGGTGACCTCTTCGCTCGAGTTCGGCTACCGCGCAACAGACGTGAATGGGAGCCTTGCCAAATATCTTTCGGACGTAAACATACGCAAGGGCGTGCGCCTCTTTGATTACTCACTCGATTCGCGCTCGGTGACGGGCGGCGGGCCGCTTTATGATTTCATGCACGCTGATGCTTCGGGCATGGGCGGCGACCCACAAACGAGCTTCAATTTCCGGATTGATAAGACGCGCTGGTACAAGTTCGACGCTTCGGTGCGGCGGCTCAATTATTACCGCTACCTGCCGAGCTTTTCTTTGAACTCGCACAACATTGACACGCGGCAACAGATGTCAGACTTCCATCTGAAACTGTTTCCGCAACGCAAGGTGCGCGTCAACATGGGCTACAACCGTTCGATGGCGCGGGGCTTTTCGCAACATACGACCAGCGCCAGCAGCGACATCTTCGCCAATCCCGGCGACCGCCGCTGGGAATCGAATGATTACCGCTTGGGCATAGACGCTTCCTATCGCGGTTGGGATTTTTCTGCCGAAGAAATGTACCGCACCTACAGATGGGATACTTCGTATGCCTGGCCGGGCGGGACTAATCCGGGGGTCGTGAACCCAACCGACCTGTCAACCATCACGTTTTTCACGCGCCCTGAACCGACGCGCTCACACGCCACGCTCACGCGCGCCAGTTTGCGGGGTTCGCTGGCCAAGCGTGTACATTTGGTTGCGCGTGGGATGTATGGGCAGGAGCAAATGAATGGCTTTTTGATCGAGCGCTTTTCGGGCACGACGACCGTTGCCAATCAACGCACGTTGATTAGCCAGTACGTTTCGACCAGCAAGGCCAAACGTCCCAGTTCGAGTTTCGACTTAGGTGTCTCGCTTGATCTCACCGACAATCTGACGCTGAATAACACGTTCCGTTATTCGGATTACACCATCAATGGCGAAGCGTTCGACAGCCGGATCGTGCAAACGCAAACGGGCACCGGCCCGATTACCAACACGGCCACCAGTCCCTGCTCGCCCAATCTATCCACGCCGGTAGGCTTTTTCTGTACGCGCAACATTGACTTGTCGTCCTATTGGAACACGCTCGATTTGCAATACTCCAAGGGCAAGAAGCTGTCGGCCAATCTCGGCTGGCGTGCCACCCACCGCAATGTCACCGTCAGCGATCTGGCAACCACTGAGGCCGATACGCAGAACACCAACACTGCCATCGGCAGCATTCGCATTCGGCCCGTAGACCGGTTCAACCTTTTCTTCGATTACGAGAAAGGCCAGTCCGACAACGTGTTCGTACGCACTGCGGCGATGGATTTCCAACGCGTGCGGGCGCGTGTCAGTTTGCTGGCGAGAGATAAACTCTCGTTCAGCGGGACGGTGTCAACGACGGATCGCACGAACCCGACGCCCTTCGTCGAGAACGATTCGGATTACCGCTCCATTTCTTTCGCGGCGCTCTGGGAGCCAAGGGACAAACTCTTTGTCAACATGGGCTACAACTACGATCACATGTTTTCGACCGCCAACATCTACTACTTCATCGCCAACGTGGCCCGGACTGGGAAATCGGTCTTTTACGCGAAGCAGGATTTCTTCTTCCTGGACACGCGGCTGCCGCTTACCAAGTACGTAGACCTGCTGTTGGTTTACCGTTACGTCCACGATCACGGAGCGCCTGGGAATGCGCCGGTCACCGGGCCGAACGACATCGTGACGGCCTTCCCGCTGGAACGGCACAACCCCGAAGCGCGACTGGCGATTCATTTCAACAGCCACGTGACGGCCAACGTCAGTTACCGGCATTTCAGTTACAACGAACGTAATTTCTTTGTGCAGGATTACCGCTCGAATATCATCACGTCGGGCCTGCGCTTAACCTTTTAACTTTGTAACTGCACAGCCCCTGGGAGCGCAGTGCTTCCAGCCTGCGTGCTTGGCTGGAAGCCGCTTCGGAAAACCAAGGGGTGAGTCGCCACGGCCGCAGCCTGGAAGGACTGCGCTCCCAGGGCTGAGTAGTTACCTAACTTTTTGAACAGGAGTTTTGTATGACCAACCGCATCAAACAAATCGTTTTCGCAGTGCTGGCGGGGGCGATAGTGGCACTGCTAATTACTAACGCCAGTCCGTCGAGCGCCGCCGTTGGGGCGCCAAGCGGGGCAGTGGATGCCAAGGCCCTTTACGCGCAACAGTGCGCGGCCTGCCACGCCCTGGATGGCAGCGCCAGCACCGCTGCTGGCAAAAAGATGAATGTCCGCCCTTTCAGTGCGGCGGAAGTGCAGAAGCTGACGGACGCCAAGCTGCTCGAAATCATCATCAAGGGCAAAGCCAAGATGCCGGCTTTCGGCAGCAAAAACAGCGCGGAAGATAACAAGCAATTGGTCGCCTATTGCCGCAGCCTGGGTAAAAAGTAAGGGCTGTTTGATTCCACGAGAGCGCGCCTACCCCATAGGCGCGCTCTCTTCTCCCACAGCAACCGCGCAGTAAGTACCCCTTGCTGAACTAATGACCTCGCTAACACTGCTTTGACCAGCGTCTGGCTTGACCTTGAAGCCACAGGCGAATGCCACGGGTGACGGGGACTACAAATGAACCAACAACCAACACAGGAAGCGCCCGGCTTATTTCGCAACTACCTCTCGTGGGCAGGCGCGGCCTTGGCGATCTTCAGCCTGGGCTGCATCAGCTTTCTGGTGCTGAACGATCTTTGGTCGAAGCGGCCCAATCCTTATATCGGCATCTTCGCTTATGTCGTCTTCCCTGTTTTCCTGCTGCTCGGCCTGGCCCTGATTCCGTTGGGAATGCTCTGGGAAAGACGGCGGCGGCGCTCGTTAGCTGAGATTGAAATCCTGCGTTACCCGCGCATTGATTTCAACAACTCAAGGCACCGGCGCCTCTTTGGTTTCTTTCTTGGCTTGTCATTCATTCTGATTCCGTTGAGCGCGGTGGGCAGTTACCAAGCTTTTGAACTGACCGAGTCGGTGGGTTTCTGCGGTCTGGCTTGCCACACCGTCATGCAGCCGGAATTCACGGCGTTCCAGGCTTCGCCGCACGCGCGCGTAGCCTGTGTCGAGTGCCACGTGGGGCCGGGCGCGCCCTCGTATTTCCGCGCCAAGTTCGCCGGGGTACGGCGCGCTTACGCCGCGCTGGCCGAAACGTACCATCGGCCGATTCCCTCACCGCTGGGCCAGTTGCGTCCGGCCAGCGAGACCTGTGGCGATTGCCATTGGTCAGAGAAGTTTTTCGGCAACCAATTAAAGACCTTCACTTATTACGGCGACGACGAAAAAAACACGCCGCGCCAGGTCAATATGCTGATCAAGGTGGGCGGCGGCAGTCCGACCACCGGCATCACGTCGGGTATTCATTGGCACATGAACATTGAAAATGAGCTTACCTATTCGGCCACCGACGATAAACAACAAAACATCCCCTATTTGCGCTTGAAGGATATGAATGGCCAGGTAACGGAATACTTCGCCAAAGGCTCAACCTTGACGCCCGCGCAACTGGCCGCGCTGCCCAAGCGGCGGATGGATTGCATGGATTGCCACAACCGTTCGGCGCACACCTTCAATCCACCTGATCGCGCGGTGAGTGCATCTATGTTGGCCGGCAAACTGGATGTTTCGCTGCCCTACCTCAAACAACAGGTGGTTGAAGCGCTGACGAAACCTTATGCGACCGAGCCCGAGGCGAGTC
>JANOWX010000601.1:0-20188 GCA_031418175.1 Acidobacteriota bacterium
CATGAAGTTCGACGTGGCGACCTGTGTGCAGCGCGGCCACTATTTCGGCATCGTGGATGAGGTGGATTCGATCCTGATTGACGAGGCGCGCACCCCGCTCATCATCTCCGGCGGGGCGGACGACACGACCACCAAGTATTACGAAGCCGATGCGGTGATCCCCAAGCTGGCGCCCGAGGTGGATTATCAGGTGGACGAGAAACAGCATCGCGCGACGTTGACTGAGCCGGGCATCGAAAAATCCGAGCGCATGCTCGGCTACGGCAACTTGTTCGACCCATCGAATATGGAGATGCTGCATTGCCTGAATCAGGCGCTGGTGGCGCACACGCTGTATCACCGCGACAAGAATTACATCGTCAATGACGAAGGCGTCGTGATCGTTGACGAATTCACCGGGCGCATCATGACGGGCCGCCGCTGGTCGGACGGCTTGCATCAGGCGGTCGAGGCGAAAGAGGGCGTCAAGATCGAGCGCGAGACGCATACGCTGGCGACGGTCACGCTGCAAAACTATTTCAGGATGTATCAGAAGCTGGCCGGCATGACCGGCACCGCTGAAACCGAGTCAGTCGAATTCGCCAAGATTTATAACCTGGATGTCGCGCTGATTCCGACGCATCGCCCGATGGTGCGCATAGATAATTCGGACGTGATTTACCGGACGCTGCCCGAAAAATGGGAAGCCGTTGTCGAAGAGATCAAGGAACTGAACGAGAAGGGTCAACCGATTCTGGTCGGCACTGTGTCGGTCGAAAATTCAGAAGTGATTTCAAACAGCTTGCGTATGCACGGCATCAAACACAACGTGCTAAACGCCAAGCCTGAAAACGCGGGACGCGAGGCCGAAATCGTCGCCCAGGCCGGACGCAAGGGCGCAGTCACGATTGCCACGAACATGGCCGGTCGCGGCACCGACATCCTGCTGGGCGGCAACGCCGAATATCTGGGCCGCGAATTGCTCAAGCGGCAAGAAGTCAATCCTGACGAAGCTACGCCCGAACAGCTTGAATCGGCCATCGAACAAGTCAAACCGAGTATTGAAGAGGAGCACGAAGAAGTGGTCAGCCTGGGCGGTTTGCACATCCTGGGCACCGAACGCCACGAATCGCGCCGCATTGACAACCAGTTGCGCGGTCGTTCGGGCCGCCAGGGCGATCCCGGCTCGTCGCGTTTCTTCCTCTCGCTGGAAGACGACCTGATGCGCATCTTCGCGGGCGACCGCGTGAAGGCGATCATGCAGCGGCTGGGCATGGAAAAAGGCGTCGCCATCGAATCGAAGATGGTCAGCAAGCGCATCGAAGCCGCCCAAAAGAACGTCGAAGCGCACAACTACACGATCCGCAAACACCTGCTCGAATACGACGACGTGATGAACAAGCAGCGCGAGACGATTTACAGTCTGCGCCGCGCGTTGCTGGAACAACCCGACCATCGCGGCGAATTGCAGGAAATCGCGGGCGATGTCCTAGACGATTTGCTCGAACAGTTCATGAGCCTGGATGCCTCGCCCGACGAATGGAACTTCCAAGGGTTCAAGGTGCAGGTGCAATTTGAATTCGGCCTGGACGTGGACGAAGCGCATATCCATTTGGAGCAACTGGAACGCGACGAGATTCGCCAAGCGATTTGGGAACAGCTCCAAAAAGATTACGCCGACAAAGAGCAACTCGTCGGGCCTGAGGCCATGCGCTATTACGAACGCATCATCCGGCTGAACATCGTTGACGCGCAGTGGAAAGATCACTTGATGGCGATTGACCATTTGAAAGAATGGGTCAATCAGGTCGGCTACGCGCAAAAAGACCCGCTGGTCGAATACAAGAAGCAATCCTTCGAGATGTTCGAGCAGATGCTCTATCGCATAGACGTCGAGACGGTGCGCATGCTTTACCACTTGCAGGTGACGGTCGAACAACCGCCCGAAGAACGTTTGCAACGCCGTCCGCGCCGCGGCCAGATGACCTTCACCAAGGCCAACGCGGGCGCCGCGGCGGCTGGCGAAGATGCCGGCAAGCCGCGCACCGTGGTGAGCGATCATCCCAAGGTCGGACGCAACGACGCTTGTCCTTGCGGTTCGGGCAAGAAATATAAGAAGTGTCACGGCAGCGATGCCTAACGAACGCCTAACAAACGGAGGAAACAACTATGACGGGTCTGTCGAGTCTGTTGGGAATGATGCTGACGGGATTGATTGTCGGCGCAATTGCCAAGCTGATCATGCCGGGCAAAGACCCCGGCGGGATTGTCGGCACCGCGATCATCGGCATGATTGGCGCGCTGATTGGCACCTTCATTGGACGCATGTTTTTCAGCAACCCTACGTATATTGCGCAATGGCCGATGGCCATCATCGGCGCGTTGATCTTGCTGGGCGCGTATCGCCTGTTGTTCGGCGGCAAGCGCGCAGAGTGAGCGGTTGACCGAGTGGTGGGCCTGTTGTATGTTCACTGCCGGTTTCGGCACCCGTAGCTCAGCTGGATAGAGCGTCAGCCTCCGGAGCTGAAGGTCCCGCGTTCGAATCGCGGCGGGTGTATCAAAGAAAAAAAGGGATGCGTGTTGCGCATCCCTTTTTTCTTTGCCTTGATGACGGCTTCAGCGAAACGTGCGCAGGGCCGGATCAGCAAGATGCGGAGTGTTGTTAAAACTCAGCAAGCGCAATTCACCCGCGTGCAACTTGAAGGTCGTGATGCCAGCGTTATAAAGCACGCCCATCAGACTGAGGATTTTGGCATCAGTCAGCCCCAACGCCAGCCCCGTCCAAATCGCGATGGGCGTGGCGGAAGTAAAGATCGCAATCTGCTTTTCTTTCCGTTCAAGCAAATCAGGCAAGCTGCTTTCAACACGGCGGCGAAATGTTAGCCAGCTTTCGCCTTCATATTCCGGGTAACGATTTTCCATCCATGCTTGAATCACCGCGCGGTCACAGCGCCCAACCGCCGCGCGCGTCGTATTCGGTTCGCTCAACAACAACGCTTGCATCTCGGCAAAGTCTGCCGCAAAGGCGGCATCATCCGCACACAGCCTGGCAGACAAGCCGCGATAGACGGTCGCCAAACTGAATTCGCGCCAACGCGCATCTACGACGATTTCAGATCGGGTTGTGATTGTAGGTTGGCAGTGCGCCTGCAAACTCGTGCTGAAGATTTGCGCGGTTTGTTGTTGCCTGTGCAAATTACCCGCGTAAACAGCCTCCAACGCGATTGATTGCGCCGCCCAATAACTGCCTAGATGCTGGGCTTGTTGCTGGCCCAGTTCCGACAACACATCGTAATTGTCGCGCGGGCCTGCTTGTCCGTGACGAATGAGATAGAGCATGCTCAAACAAAACCTCGAAACAAGGTGAACGAATTCAAGAATTCTTCTTCAGCGTTGCAAGCATGCCAAACCAGCCGCCCGCGCCTGCCACCAACGCGCCCACGGCAATCAGCTTCCACGAACGAAAGCCCAGGCCCGCGAGCAACAAGGCAATGCCCAGCAACAAGGCGGCGCTATAAAGCTTGGTTTCTTTGATCATGGTTTGGTGTTGCGGCTGTGTGTTGATTTTAGGCAATAAAATGGGGGTGATTGCTCACCCCCATCGTTATTTTTCTGAACAATGAATTGGGTCTCCCCAACTCAGTCTGGAATGAAGTAGCTCTACTTCTTCCCAGCCTTCTTCGCGGCTTTCTTCGCGGGCTTGGCGGCTTTCTTCGCCGGAGCCTTCTTAGCTGCTTTCTTTGCTGCCATGGCGTTTATCTCCTTTCTCTCTGAATAGCCTGACCACAAGATGATGTGTTGAAGTATCTCTTGTGGCCTAGAGCGATTAACACACTAGATGTGCTTATAAACTCGTTCAATCATATGTGTCAAGAAAAAAGTTTACAGAAGACAGCATGCATGCTGCATCAACATGCGCGCACACCACGTTGCATAATTTGAAAAACGCGAAATCGCCAATATCCATGCACCTTTCAGCCATCATCGGTAAATTCAATTTTGCTTGCGTGCAAAATCAGCCGCACAACATTTGTTTGCGATCACAACTCATACGATAATCGTGGCGCACAAATTTTCATTGCAGTTTCAGCAGTCTCAACACATCAATCACCCAAAGGAGAACGCATGCGCAACCGCCGCCTGATTCGCATTGTCGCCACGATCGCCCTGTATTTACTGGCCATTCAGACGTTTTCACCCGCTTTCATTGTTGCCGCGCGCAACCACAACACTGTGCAAGCCAAGAGCAACGTTGATTGGGAAGAGAAATTGCGCGCCGTGCCGAAAGCAGAAAACTTGCGCGAATACATGCGCGTGCTGGCGGCGGAGCCTCATCATCTGGGTTCGCCCGCCGGCAAACGCAACGCCGAATGGATGCGCGAGCGCCTGCTTTCATGGGGCTTGCAGGCGCAGTTGGAAGAATACGATGTGCTCTTCCCAACACCGAAAGAACGCGTGGTTGAGTTGACTGCGCCGGAAAAATACGTCGCCAAATTGAAAGAGCCTGTGTTGAGTGAAGACGCCGATTCAAACGATGAAAATCAATTGCCCGTCTACAACGCTTATTCCGGCGAAGGCGATGTCACTGCGCAGTTGGTCTATGTGAACTTCGGCGTGCCCGCCGATTACGAAGTCTTGGCGAAGCTCGGCGTGGACGTGAAAGGCAAGATCGTGATTGCACGTTATGGCGGCAGTTGGCGCGGCATCAAACCCAAAGTTGCTTATGAGCACGGCGCGGTAGGCTGTTTGATTTACTCCGATCCGAAAGATGACGGCTACTATCAAGGCGATGTATATCCAAAAGGGCCGTGGAGGCCTGAATTCGGCGCGCAACGCGGCAGTGTGATGGATATGCCGATTCATCCGGGCGATCCGCTCACGCCAGGTATAGGCGCTACCAAAGACGCCAAACGGTTGACGCGTGAAGAAGCCAAGACGATTTTGAAAATTCCTGTCTTGCCGATTTCGTATGGCGATGCGCTGCCGTTGCTGAAAAATTTAGGCGGACAGGTGGTGCCGGAAAACTGGCGCGGCGCATTGCCAGTCACTTATCACACCGGCCCCGGGCCTGCGACAGTGCATCTGAAAGCCAGCTTCGATTGGAAGATGGTGACGCTTTACAACGTGATTGCCAGGATTGAAGGCAGCACCTTTCCGGATGAATGGATCATTCGCGGCAACCATCACGACGCGTGGGTCAACGGCGCAGACGACCCCATCAGCGGCATGGTCACCGTGCTCGAAGAAGCGCGCGCCTTCGGCGAATTGCTCAAACAAGGCTGGCGACCGCAACGCACCATCATCTTTTGCGCGTGGGATGGCGAAGAGCAAGGCTTGCTCGGTTCGACCGAATGGGTCGAGCATCACGCTGAAGAGTTGAAGCAGAAGGCCGTCGCTTATATCAACAGCGACAGCACCAGCAAAGGCTGGTTCGGCGCCAGCGGTTCGCATTCGCTCGAACACTTCATCAACGATGTCGCGCGTTCCGTCAACGACCCGCAACGCAAGAAGACGTTGTGGGAAGCAATGCAGGCGCGGCGTATCGAACAAGCGCGCACCGATGATGAACGCAACGAATTGCGCAACCGCGGCGACTTGCGCATCAGCGCCTTGGGTTCAGGCTCCGATTACACGGCCTTCATTGACCATCTTGGCATCGCTTCACTCAACCTCGGGTTTGGCGGCGAAGCAGGCGGCGGCATTTATCATTCGATCTATGATTCCATCGCCTGGTATCTGAAATACTCGGATGGCACGTTTGAATACGGCCGCACGCTCGTGCAAGCGGCGGGCACGGCAACGCTGCGGCTGGCGGATGCGCAAGTGCTGCCATTCGAGTTCACCAACCTGGCTGAAACGATCAGCGGATATGTTGATGAGTTGGCGAAGCTGCCAAAGCAGAACGTTGATCTCGCAGCGTTGCGTCACGCTGCCAATCAATTGCGCAAAGCAGCGGACAGCTATGACCGCGCATTGCGCAGCAAACCAAGCAATGGCGCAACGCTTTCAACGCTTGAGTTGAAGGCATTGAATGCGCTGCTTTATCAGTCAGAGCGCAAACTATTGTCTGACGCAGGACTGCCGCGCCGCGCATGGTTCAAGCACCAGATTTATGCGCCGGGCTTTTACACGGGCTATGGTGTGAAGACCTTACCCGGTGTGCGCGAGGCGTTGGAGCAAAAGAATTGGACAGAGGCCAACGAACAGGTCAAGGTCGTCAGCCAGACGCTGGAAGGCATGGCTGCCCAGGTGAATGCGGCTGCGCGCAAGCTGCAAGGCCAGTAATTTTTTTCTATCAAACTCAAGCAATCGTTGTCAGCGGAGGCAATATGAAAAAGATCGTTGCGTGTTGGGTCGTACTTGCTTGTCTTACAGTTTCATCAACACCGCAGAACAACCCGGCTTCGTCGCTCTTGCTCGTTGGCGGGGTCGTAGTTGACGGCACCGGCGCGCGCGGCAGGCAAGCCGACGTGCGTATCGTGGGCGACCAAATCAGCGCCATTGGCAAACTGAAACCGCATGCCGGCGAACGCGTGATTGAGGCGCGCGGGCTGATCGTCGCGCCTGGTTTCGTTGACGTACACAACCATTCCGAACGCGGCTTGCTGACTGAGCCCGCCGCGCGCAGCCAAATCTTGCAAGGCATCACCACGCTCGCCGTCGGGCCGGATGGCGGCTCGCCATTTCCGCTGGCGGATTATTTGAGCAAGCTGGAACAGCAACATACTTCGGTCAATGTGCTGGCTTTCATCGGCCACGCGACCGTGCGGCAGCAAGTGCTGGGGCAGGATTACAAGCGCGCGGCGACCGAACGCGAAATTGCGCGGATGGCTGAGTTGGTTGAGCAGGCGATGCGCGAGGGTGCGGTGGGACTTTCGACCGGCTTGGAATATGACATCGGTCACCCCAGCACGACCGAAGAAGTGATCGCGCTGGCGCGTGTGGCCGCCAAATACGGCGGCATTTATATGAGCCACGTGCGCGACGAAGCCGATGACGCGATGAACGCCTTCAAAGAAGCCATTCGCGTTGGCCGCGAAGGCGGCTTGCCGGTGCAGATTTCGCACATCAAGCTGGGCACCGTTGGCGTGTGGGGCAAGGCGCGCGAGGTCGTGGCGCTGATCGAAGCGGCGCGGCGCACCGGATTGGACGTGACAGCGGATTGTTATCCCTATGATGCCTGGGCTTCGACGATCACAGTGCTGATACCGAGCCGTAAGCATAATGACCCGGCGATAGTAAAACAGGGTCTGGATGATGTCGGTGGCGGCGCGAATGTGCTGGTGACGAATTGCGCTGCGTACCGCGCCTACGAAGGCAAGACACTCGATGAGATTGCGCGCGCAAACAATCAGACTGCTGTTGAGGTCTACATGCAGATCGTCAAGGACGGCGGCGCGAGCGTCGTTTGCAAATCTATGATCAAGCCTGACATTCGCACGTTTTATCAACAGCCTTGGGTGATGGTTGCCAGCGATGGCGGGATTGCGAACCGGCATCCGCGCGGCGCGGGAACGTTCCCACGGGTGTTGGGGCGGTATGTGCGCGAATGGAAGTGGTTGAAGCTGGAAGAAGCTGTGCGCAAGATGAGCGCGTATCCGGCGTGGCGGCTGGGGCTACGTGATCGCGGAGTCCTCAAAGCAGGTATGAAAGCCGATGTCGTCGCGTTCGATGCCAGCAAGGTGTTGGATCAATCAACAACGACGAAGCCGCTGACTGAGCCGGTCGGCATCCAGTTCGTCATCGTCAACGGCGTGCCGGTTGTCGAGAATGGCCAAGTCACCAATGCCCGCCCTGGCGCAGTGTTGCGGCACAACACCATGCCACGCCAGCAAACCAAGTAACGAATTTCGCCGCGCGCCAACTTACGACGAGAAGCCTTTGTCGCGAAACGCAAAAAGATAAAGACCCGCGCCGATAAAGGGCACAAGCAGGATGATGGCGATCAGCACGACTTTGGTCGCCCAGTCGCGCGACGAGTTCATGACATCATTGATGGCAAAGATGTCCAAAATTACACAGGCCAACCACATGAGTGTTCCAAACATACCGCACTACTCCTAAAAGAAAAGATTTGTTTTCAAGTTGCAGAAGCCGCCGCTGACGGTCTTCCCTACACAGCGAGCTTTACGAACCTGAAAATTTGTTTGTTCCTCAAGAATCCCTATGCGCCCAGCCGCGCTTTGACCAGTTGGCTGACGACTTTGCCATCCACCGTTTGGCCCGCGAGCTTGACCATCACGGCTTTCATCACCTGCCCCATTTCTTTCGCTGAAGTTGCGCCGAGTTCGGCGACGGTCGCTTCAACGATTGCGCCAACGGCGGCTTCGCCGAGCGCGGCGGGCAGGTAGGCTTCGATCATTTTGATCTCAGCGGCTTCTTTCGCGGCGAGTTCGGGGCGGCCGCCCTGCGTGTATTGTTCGACGCTGTCGCGGCGTTGTTTGACCAGCGCTTGCAAAATTTTGAGCGCCTCGTCGTCGGTGAGCGCGGCCATCTTGTCAATCTCTTTGTTCTTGAGCGCGGTCTTGACCATGCGCAAGGTCGAGAGCCGCTCGGCCTCTTTGGCCTTCATCGCGGCGGTGATGTCTTGGTTGATGCGTTCCAGAAAAGTCATGTGTTTAACTCCTATTCAATCTTGCAGGCATATTTAGCGTGCGCGCGCGGGCCTGTCAAATCAGGCCAAAACGCGGCCTCAAGCCCGTTGCAGCGCATTTTAAGGCTTGGTTGCGCGGCTTTCGGAAATTTGTTAGGCTGCGGCTTCGCTTAAGATCACGCGAAAGTGGCGGAACTGGTAGACGCGCTAGACTTAGGATCTAGTGCCCGCAAGGCGTGGGGGTTCGAGTCCCCCCTTTCGCATTCACCTATAAAAACGCCGCGACTCATCAACTTGCCCGCCCACTATTTCCAAGCCTGCAAGCCGGTCTGAATGTTTGGCAGAAGCTGCGCAGCAAGCGCTACGCGGGCGCTTACCGCGTTTGAATAATTGTTGAAGAAAGGTATTGAACGTTGAAAACACAAGTCGCCCTGGTGGATGTTTCGGAGGTCAAGAAAGACCTCACCATCGAAATAGACGCCGTCGAGGTCAAGGCCGAATTCGAGAAAGCCTACGAAGCCTATGCGCGTCACGCAAAGGTGCCCGGTTTCCGGCAAGGCAAAATCCCGCGCTACCTGGTCAAACAGCGCTTTGCCAATGATGTCAGACAAGAAGTGTTGTCGCGCTTATTGCCGCACGCGCTGGGCCACGCGCTGGAAGATCACAAGTTGAATGTCGTGGGCGAGCCTCAGATTACCGATCTCAAGTTTGATGAAGACACCCCGTTGAGTTTCAAGGTCAGCGTCGAGGTGATTCCGAATTTCGAGTTGCAGGAATACAAAAGCCTCAAGGCCGTCAAGCGCGTGCGCCAAGTGACCGAGGAAGACATCGAAAAGATCATCGAACGCTGGCGCGAGAATTCAGCGGAGTTCGTGACCGTGGAAGACCGCCCCGCGCAAACCGGCGATTTCGTCTCGGTCAATCTGATTGGCAAGTACGTGGTGGCCGAAGGCGCGACGCCCGAGGAAGACTTGAAAGCTGACGACGTGCAGATCGAACTGGGCGCAGTGGGCGTGCAGCTTGAATTCAACGAGCACTTGGTCAACGCCAAAGAAGGCGAGGTGCGCGAATTCCGTGTGGCCTATCCCGAAGATTTCACTTCGCAAGGACTGGCGGGCAAGACGCTCGATTTCACTGCCACTGTCGTCGCCGTGCGGCAAAAAGAACTGCCGGAATTGAATGACGAATTCGTCCAGCAATTCGGCCAGGAATTCGAGACGCTTGAGCAATTGCGCGAACGTGTGCGCGAAGATATGACGAAATCCGCCGAACGCGAGGCCGCTGTCCGTTTGCGCGACGAATTGGTGGAGCAAGTGCTCGACGCTTATGAATTTCAGGTACCCGATGTGCTGGTCGAACAGCAGGCAAAGGATCGTATACAGAACTTTGCCTATCAACTATCGCAAAGCGGCTTGCCCAAGGAAGTCGCCCAAACCATCAATTGGGAAGAGCGCTTTGGCGAGGCGCGTCTGATGGCGGTGCGCGATGTGCGCGCGGCGCTGGTGATCGGGCGCATCGGCAGCGCCGAGAAAATCCACGTCACGAGCGACGAAATTGACCTCGAAATCGCGCGCATGGCCTATGGCATGAAGCTGTTGCCACAGCAACTAAAGGCTCGCTTGACAAAGGAAGATGAGCTTCCTAGTATCGAAAACTGGTTGCGCTATGGGAAGGCGGTTGACGTGATTATCAATCACGCAGAGATTACGGTCGAAGAAGTCAGCGCCGCACAACTCGCCGTCGAGGCGCAAGCAAAACAGGCAGCGGCGGCTCCCACAACTGAAATTCAACCGGCAGAGCAAGCTTGATTGGGTCAGCGCTGACCGTGCGTGACGCAATGCAAGTAATCATTTATCAAACCGGCCACAACATACCGGTCAGCACTTTTTGCGGCTGACCGGCATTCCCCGAATAGGTTCAGAAAGCAGTTATGATCAATTCGCAAGCTTACGTGCCTTATGTAGTAGAGCAAACCTCGCGCGGTGAACGCATCACGGACATCTTCTCGCGGCTGCTCAAAGACAACATCATCTTTCTGGGAACCCCGATTGATGACATGGTTTCCAACCTGATCGTCGCGCAGATGCTCTTCCTCGAATCGGAAGACCCGGACCGGGAAATCTCGCTGTACATCAATTCGCCCGGCGGCGCGGTGACCTCGGGCCTGGCGATTTATGACACCATGCAGTTCGTCAAGAATCCGGTGACCACCTTTTGCATTGGGCAATGCGCTTCGATGGCGGCGGTGTTGCTGGCCGCGGGGACGCCGGGCCGCCGCTTCGCGCTGCCCAATTCGCGCATCCTGATCCATCAACCGCACGCAGGTGGCATCGGCGGTCAGGCCACCGACATTGACATCGCGGCGAAAGAAATTCTGCGCATGCGCGAACGGCTCAACGGCATTCTCGCTACCCACACTGGCAGGGCGGTCGAGCAGATCGAAAAGGATGTGGATCGCGACCGTATCATGAGCGCCGAACAAGCAAAAGAGTACGGGTTGCTTGATCTGGTGATCGCACACCGCGAGTAGTTGGTAGCGGGGTAATTTGGGCAAGGGTGATGCCGCCCAGACTGCCCCGCTTTTCACTTTTCAGGTTATGCAGAATTCCTACTCCATGCTGGACCTGGATGTGATGACGGAACCGCCGGAATTACCGGTCGCTTCGCCGCTGTTACAGCCGGGACCGCGCTGCTCTTTTTGCGGGCTAGGTGAAGGTGAAGTGGAACGGTTATTCGAGGGGCGCGCGGGATATATTTGCGATGAATGCGTCGAGGTTTGCCTGCAGTTACTGGAAGATTATCGCGATATGGGGGTGAAAACGCCCTCGTTAAAAAAATCCTGGTATAAAAGGCTGCTAAGCGATGAACAAGCAGCCACTGGTTCATGCAGTTTCAACCTTCACGACCGGCATAATCCACAAGGGGAACGATTGTTCCCGGGTGATGAAGCGCAAATCTGCGAAAAGTGCATACGCGCTTGCGAAGTCTTGAAAGCAGGCTTGCCGTTTGGCGGATAGTCAGGCGCAACTAAAGCTTGCGCGCGCCTTAAGCCCTTGTTTATGATGCGCGCCGCACACCAAATACGCGCAGCGGATCAAGTGCAACAAAGGTTCTCAATGACAAAAGCAATTATCCTGGCATTTTTCCCAATGGAGGCCACCCGGTGATGAGAAGAGGCGAAGACACGTTACGTTGTAGCTTCTGCGGCAAGAGCCAGAACGAGGTCAAAAAGCTCATCGCTGGGCCCACCGTTTATATTTGCAATGAGTGCATAGACATCTGCATTGAGATCATCAGCGATGACGCCCAACAGGAAGCCGCCGCCGCGCGTCCGCCCTTGCCCAAGCCCGCCGAGATTAAAGATTTCCTCGACGAATACGTCATCGGCCAGGACGACACCAAGAAAAAGCTCGCCGTCGCCGTTTACCAGCACTACAAACGCATCGAAATGATGAAGCGGCGCGGTGATGTCGAGATTCAAAAGTCCAACATCTTGCTGATCGGCCCGACCGGCACGGGCAAGACGCTGCTGGCGCAAACGCTGGCGCGCATGCTCAAAGTGCCTTTCACCATCGTTGATGCCACGACACTGACCGAGGCCGGCTACGTTGGCGAAGATGTCGAGAACATCATCCTGAAGCTGCTGCAAGCGGCCAACGGCGATGTCGAACGCGCGCAGCAAGGCATCATCTACATTGACGAGATTGACAAGATTTGCCGCAAGGACGAGAACCCTTCGATCACGCGCGACGTGTCGGGCGAAGGCGTTCAACAAGCCCTATTGAAAATTCTGGAAGGCACCGTGGCCAACGTCCCGCCCCAAGGCGGCCGCAAGCATCCCCATCAAGAGTTTTATCTCGTAGACACGACCAACATTCTATTCATCTGCGGCGGCGCTTTTGTCGGCCTGGATAAAGTGATTCAAAAGCGCATCGGCCAAAAGGGGATGGGCTTCGGCGCGAACATCCGCGCGCTCAAACAGGCGCGCTCGGCCAACGATCTGCTGCAGCAGGTGCAGCCGGAAGACCTGATCCGCTACGGCCTGATCCCTGAATTCGTAGGCCGTCTGCCGGTCGCCGGGACGCTGCACGAACTCGATGAACGGGCGATGATCGAGATTCTGACGCAGCCCAAGAACGCGTTGACCAAACAGTATCAACGCCAATTCGAATGGGACAGCATCAAGCTGCGCTTCACCGACGATGCCTTGCACGCGATTGCGCGGCAGGCCTGCGAACGCAAAGTCGGCGCGCGCGGGCTGCGCATGATTCTGGAAGAGTTGATGCTCGAGGCAATGTACACGCTGCCCAGCCAGAAGAAGATCAAAGAGTTCCTTGTGACGGCAGAAATGGTTGATAACCGCCACGCCGTCTTCCCGTTGGAGAAGGCGAGTTAAGCAGGGCGAGTTTTGAATTAGCCAAAGGGAGAGGATCAGTGATCCCGGAATTACAGGACGGCGTCCTTCCCGCAGGACTGCACCTTTGCACACTGGCAGAAGTTAAAGTGGCATTCGGGCAGTTTCGTCGCTCAGACCGGCGGCCACAATTGACCGAGCGGCTGGTGCGATACCTTCAAGATGCCCGAAGTTCCGGTGTTGTCTCCGCCATTGTGATTGACGGCAGCTATGTCACAGCCAAAGCGGAACCTGGCGATATTGATTTGATTGTGGCGCTCCGGCCTGACTTTATTTTGACTAAGGAAATGCGCCCGCTGGAATACAACGTTCAGTCAAAACCGCTGGTCAGAAAATTGTATGGCTTTGATGTGTTACCCGCTGCGGATGGCAGCGAGGCTTATCATCGCTTCCTGGCTTTCTTCTCCCGCGCGTCAAGCTGAGTGACCCTGACCAATACACCAGTCAGGAACGTAAGGGAGTGCTGAGGATTGAGCTATGATCGAGAACGATAAGCAACTAAACCAAACGTGCCTGGCGATTGCTGACTTGGAAGCGGCGCTGGCCGCCCTCAAACGTGATGTGCTGCCACTAAACGCGGAACGCTTCCGCGTCATGGCTGAGCCAGTTCTCGATCACCTCCGCGAACTGCGACAGGAGGTGGAAGAGTATGCCGGTATTACGGCTGCCTCTCAGATCTGGCAGATGCGCAGTGATCCACCCGCTGAAGTCAGCTTGCCCAGGTAGAGTATTACCCAACCATTGCGACGCTGACTGTTTGAATGACGGCGGCATTTTTCTCCCGGCTATCCAATCCGTTTTTCGGCGCAACTTTGCGAGGCTGCGCCCGTGCTGCTGATTTCCGTTTTGTCCCTTTGAGGTTGAGCAACGATGCAAGAGTTTCACGACGGTACTCCCACTGATGTCGTCCGTTACCCGATGGTACCGATCCGCGACGTGGTCGTCTTTCCGTATACCAAAGCGGCCTTCGTCATTGGCCGCCTTTCGTCGGTGCGCGCGTTGGAAGAAGCCTTGACCGGCAGCCGGATCATCTTCCTGGCCACGCAACACGACGCGACCGTCGAAGACCCCGACGCCACTCAGATCTATCAGGTCGGCACGCTGGCTTACATCGCCAACTCCCTGCGCAAACCGGATGAAGCCACGATCAAGGTTTTAGTCGAAGGCCGCGAGCGCGCCCGCGTCATCCGCGTGGAGGAGCGCGACGGTTTGTATTACGCCACGCTGCGCCGCGCGCCCGTCGTAGCCGAAAACCCGCGCCGCGTCGCGCCCTTGCTGACGCGCATCGCCGGACTGGTCGAGCAATACCTCAAACAAGCGCAGGACACCAACCTCGAACAGGTGCAGGCGGCGCTGCGCATCGCCGATCCCGGCCATCTGGTGGATCATCTGGCCGACAAACTCAAACTGCCGATTGAAGACAAACAGAGTTTGCTCGAAACCTATTCGACGCACGAGCGCCTGTTGCACATGATCGAAATCCTCGAAGTCGAACTCGAAAAGACCAGCATTGATCGCACCATCCAAACGCGCGTAAAGCGCCAGATGGAGAAGCAGCAGCGCGAGTATTATCTAAACGAAAAGATCAAAGCCATTCACAAAGAACTGGGCCGCAAGGACGAACGCGCTGAGTTCGACGAACTGAAGTTGAAGATCGAAGAAGCCGGCATGACCGAAGAGGCGCTGGAGCGCGCGTTGAGCGAGTTAAAGAAGCTCGAACAGATGCCGCCGATGTCCGCCGAAACGACGGTCTCGCGCAATTACGTTGACTGGCTGATCGGCGTGCCCTGGCAAAAACGCAGCGAAGAAATCCGCGACATCAACCACGCGCACGAAATCCTCGACGCCGATCATTACGGACTGGACAAAATCAAAGAACGCATCCTCGAATATCTGGCCGTGCGGCAATTGGTCGAGAAACCGAAAGGCTCGATCCTCTGTTTCGTTGGCGCGCCGGGCGTGGGCAAGACTTCGCTGGGGCGTTCGATTGCCCGGGCGACAGGGCGCAATTTCGTGCGGCTGGCGCTGGGCGGCGTGCGCGACGAGGCCGAGATTCGCGGCCATCGGCGCACCTACATCGGCGCGCTGCCAGGCCAGATCATCCAGATGATGAAGAAGGCGGGCACGCAAAATCCGCTGATGTTGTTGGATGAAGTGGACAAGCTCGCTTCGGATTATCGCGGCGACCCGGCGGCGGCCTTGCTAGAAGTGCTCGATCCCGAACAGAACCACACCTTCCACGATCACTATTTGGATGTCGAATATGATCTATCGCAGGTGATGTTCATTGCGACGGCCAACGTGTTGCACACGATTCCGCCCGCCTTGCAGGATCGCTTGGAAATCATTCGCCTCGCCGGTTACACCGAACGTGAGAAGAGCGAAATCGCCCGGCGTCATCTAGTCCGCAAACAATCCGAGGCCAACGGCCTGAAGCCGGAGCAACTCGAATTCAAGGACGACGGCCTCAAGACGATCATTGAGTACTACACGCGCGAAGCTGGCGTGCGCAGCCTGGAACGCGAAATCGGTTCCATCTGCCGCAAGGTCGCGCGCCGCATCGTGCAGGAAAACGAAACGGCCACCGCTGGCGCGCCCTTCAGCTTCATCGTTGACACAGCGTCGGCCAAGAAGTTGCTGGGCCCGACCAAGTTCCGCCCGCAGACGCTGGCTGAACGCAGCGAGATCGGCCTCGTCAACGGCCTGGCTGTCACCGAAGTCGGCGGCGACGTCTTGCAGGTCGAAGCCACGCTCGTCGAAGGCAGCGGCAAGGTCACGCTCACCGGCAAGCTCGGCGACGTAATGCAGGAATCGGCGCAAGCCGCGATTACTTACATCCGCTCGCGCGCGGCGGAACTGGGCATCGCCGCCGACATGCACAAGAGCCACGATTTGCACATCCACGTGCCCGAAGGCGCGATCCCGAAAGACGGCCCTTCGGCGGGGATTACCTTGGCAACCGCGATGGCTTCGGTTTTCACGCGCATCCCCGTGCACCGCGAAGTCGCCATGACCGGCGAGATCACGCTACGCGGCAAAGTGCTGCCGATTGGCGGCGTGAAAGAGAAATTGCTGGCGGCACATCGCGCCGGCATCACGACCATCATCCTGCCCAAAGAAAACGAAAAGGATTTGGCCGAAGTGCCCGCCGACGTCTTGCAAGTTGTGCAAGTTATTCTGGCCGAAACGATGGACGAAGTGTTGCAGATTGCCTTGGAACGTATGCCGATACCGCGGCCAATGACGGGTCTGGACGACATTACGCCGCCGATCTGGCAAACCAACACGCTGGTGACAGGCGGAGCCGAAAGCTCGCTGACTGGCTGAAGATGAAGAGTGTCAACGCCAAGTTTGTTGCGAGCGCCAGCACGCCCGCGTCCTTCTTAAAAGATCACCGCAAGGAGATCTCGTTTATGGGGCGCTCGAATGTCGGCAAATCGAGTTTGTTGAACAGCCTGTTGGGCGTGAAAGGCCTGGCGCGCACGAGTTCGACGCCGGGCCGCACACAGACGATCAACTTCTTTTTGATTGAAGAGCAGTTCTATTTTGTTGATTTGCCCGGCTATGGCTACGCCAAAGTCTCCAAGACAGAAAGAGCCGCGTGGGGGCAATTGATCGAGAAATACCTTGCGGAACGCGAACAGCTTGTGCTATCTATCCTAATCGTAGATGCTCGGCATGAGCCTTCCCCGTTAGACCTTCAGATGAAATCCTGGCTACAACACTTTGGGCTTCCATATCTGGTGGTCTCAACGAAAAACGATAAGCTTTCCGCGAATGAGCGCCGGGCGTCACAACAGCACGCAAAGAAAATCCTGGAAGTCGAACGCATCATCCCCTACTCTGCGGTTACTCGTGAAGGCGCCAACCAGCTTTGGGATGCGATCCGCTCCAGTCTTTCGTCAAAGCAATAATCCTACTTGGTTACCGGTCAGACACCCACTTTCCCCGATTTCCTTTGTTGGTTGAGTCCTTCGACAAAGCCTTTCTTGCTCCACGCTGCGCCGATTCAAACTCCCGCTTCAAAGTGAAAACGACCGCTCATCGGGACGCCGGGATTGAACTCGAGCGAGCATTTTTGAGAACGAAAGTAAACAGCGATCTCCCTGGCAAAGGCCCTGCAACGTTGGCTTTTGTCGCCTGAAAATTCCCGTTCACCACATTCTGCATTTTTGAACCGACTGCCGGTTGCGGCAGCGGTACATAACGCTTCCCGGCGCTTCCCCAAACCGGACGCGCTCTCTATGAACCATCCCCAACTGACAGGGACAAGAGACCGACAGGACTCTCAATTCAGCGCCGCCAGCACCGCCCGGGTCTATAAGCCAGGCAGGAGGCAGGACGCACGACGATAAGCCAATGATGAAGAAGGACCGCACTGCTATGGCAGAGAAAAGCAAAACACCGCCCGACGACTTTCTCGATTATGACGAGGAAGAGTATTCAGGCGACGGCAAAGAATTTTTAGACATCGCCGACCTCAAGGAGATGAACATCTCCAAACTGACCGGCATCGCCAAGGAACTCGACGTGCCCGGCGCGACCGGCATGCGCAAACAGGAGCTGATCTTCAAAATCCTGCAGGCGCAGACCGAGAAATCCGGCTTGATCTTTTCGGAAGGCGTGCTCGAAACCTTGCCCGACGGCTTCGGCTTCCTGCGCGCGCCCGAATACAACTATCTGCCGGGCCCCGACGACATCTATGTCAGCCCGTCGCAGATTCGCAAATTCGACCTGCGCACCGGCGACACCATCTCCGGCCAGATTCGCCCGCCGAAAGAGGGCGAACGTTACTTCGCGCTGATCAAGGTCGAAGCGATCAACTTCGAGCCGCCCGACATCGCCCGCGACAAGATTTTCTTCGACAACCTGACGCCGCTCTATCCGAACGAACAACTGCGGATGGAGTCCAGCAACGAGAACGTCTCGGGCCGCGTCTGCGACCTCTTCGTGCCCATCGGCAAAGGCCAGCGCGAGTTGCTCGTCGCGCCGCCGCGCACCGGCAAGACCATGCTCTTGCAAGCCATCGCCAATTCGATCAGCGAGAATCATCCCGAAGTCACGCTGATCGTGCTGCTGATTGACGAGCGCCCCGAAGAAGTCACTGACATGCAACGTTCGGTCAACGGCGAAGTGATCTCGTCCACCTTCGACGAACCGGCCACGCGCCACGTGCAGGTCGCCGACATGGTGATCGAAAAAGCCAAACGCCTGGTCGAACACCGCCGCGACGTGGTCATCCTGCTCGATTCGATCACGCGCCTGGCGCGCGCCCACAACGCCGTCGTGCCGCCTTCCGGCAAGATTCTCTCCGGCGGTGTGGACTCGAATGCGTTGCAACGTCCGAAGCGTTTCTTCGGCGCGGCGCGCAACATCGAAGAAGGCGGTAGCTTGACGATCATCGCCACCGCGCTGGTCGAAACCGGCAGCCGCATGGACGACGTGATCTTCGAAGAGTTCAAAGGCACGGGCAACATGGAAATCCATCTTGACCGCAAGCTTTCCGACAAGCGCGTCTTCCCGGCGATTGACCTGCAAAAATCCGGCACGCGCAAGGAAGAGTTGCTCATCGCCAAGAAAGACCTCGACCGCATCTGGGTCTTGCGCCGCGTGCTCAACCCGCTTTCGCCGGTCGAGCAGATGGAACTTGTGCTGGATCGTTTGGACAAGACCAAGAGCAACAGCGAATTCCTCTCTTCGATGAATGGCTGAGACGGAAAGCGTCGAATTCAACGGCTTATCCGGCGCTCAACTCACACCAGGCAAACCGCGCTCGCAGCAACGGGCGCGGTTTGCTTATTTTGGGGCTACGGTCGTACAGCAACCTTTCCAGGTTGCTGAGTTCCCCGCCAGTCGCTCACGGCGGAAGCCCACAGCAACCTGGAAAGGTTGCTGTACAGCGCGCACGGTTGCTTTCCACACCTTTGCCCGGATGGTATGCTGCGCGCCGTTCACGGCATTCACGTCATTTCAATCAAGTTGTATTCAACAGCCCGGAGAGCAATCCCGATGGCAATCGCCCCCGGCTCGCGTTTCGACCGCTACGAAGTCCTCGCCCCCATTGGCGCGGGCGGGATGGGCGAGGTGTATCTGGCGCAAGCTGCGCGCCTGGGCCGCAAGGTAGCGCTCAAACTGTTGCCCTCTGCCTTCACGCAAGACGCCGCGCGCGTGCGCCGGTTCGAGCAGGAAGCGCGCGCGGCCTCGGCGCTCAATCATCCGAACATCATCACCATTCACGAGATCGGCGAAGCTTCGATAGAAGATGGCGGCGTACATTTCATCGCCACCGAATTCATCGAAGGCGAAACCTTGCGCCAGCGCTTGCGCGGCCAACCGTTGCCCGCTGCCGCCACTCTCAACATCGCTACGCAAATCGCCGCCGCCCTCGCCGCCGCGCACGCCGCAGGCATCATTCACCGCGACATCAAGCCCGAAAACGTGATGGTGCGCACCGACGGCTACGTCAAGGTGCTGGATTTCGGCCTGGCAAAATTGACCGAACGACAGGGCGACGCGGCGACTGCGAGACGGGGCGACGCGGCGATTTCGGCGCCCACGCTCCCGCTCCCCCATTCGCCTCGTCCCCCCGTCAACACTGATCCGGGCGCGGTCATGGGCACGCCGCAATACATGTCGCCCGAACAGGCGCGCGGCGAGGAATTGGACGCGCGCAGCGACATCTTCAGCCTGGGCATCGTGCTTTACGAAATGCTCGCCGGACGCGCGCCCTTTGAAGGCGTGAACGCGCTGGATGTGATCAGCGCGATCTTGCGGACGGAGCCAGCCGCGTTGCGCCAACACGCGCCGGAACTGAACCACGAGTTGGAGCGCATCGTCGGCAAAGCGCTGCGTAAAGACCGTGAGGAACGCTATCAGCACAGCAAGGATTTGCTGATTGACCTGAACGATCTGCGGCGCGAGTTGGAGTTTGAAGAGAAGCTGAAGACCAAGACGGCGCGTGAAATGCCGCGCGCGGAAGCAACGGCCAACATTCCGCCCGCGCCGCTGACAGAGGCCGTGCAGCCCGTAGCCAACACGACCTCTGTCCAATTCCGCATTCCGCATTCCGCGTTCCGCATTGGTTTGGCGGTCGTGGTGTTGGCGGTGCTCGCGGGATCGCTCTTTTACTTCCTGCGTCCAAAGCCTGCGTTGACCGACAAGGACACGATCCTGCTGGCGGATTTCACCAACACGACGGGCGA
>JANOWX010000602.1:0-1640 GCA_031418175.1 Acidobacteriota bacterium
GGCGAAGCGGCCTGCGTCAGCATCAACGGCGCGAATCGGTTGGGGTCGAATTCGTTGACCGAATGTCTGGTCTTCGGCGCGCGCGCGGGACGAGCCGCCGCCGCGTTCGCTGTCGAACAGCCCGAACCCAGCAGCCAGATCGTGGCGCAGGCGTTGGACGAAGCGCGCCGCGTCGAGTCGCAATACCTGAACAAGACCGGTGGCCGCGAACGCATCGCCACCATCCGCGAAGAGATGCAAAAAGCCATGGAAGACGGCGCGGGCATCTATCGCACGCAGGCTTCGCTGGCTTCGGCAGCCAACAAGATAGCCGAGTTGCAGGAACGCTTCGCCGACATCGTGATCGAAGACCACAGCCACACCTTCAACACCGAACTGACCGTGGCGCTGGAGCTTTCCTACATGCTCGACGTGGCCGGGGCGATAATCGCCTGCGCGCTGAACCGGCAGGAATCGCGCGGCTCGCACCAACGCACGGACTTCCCCAAACGCGACGACGAAAAGTTTCTGGCGCATTCGCTGGCCTATCGCAACGCGGACGGCTCGACGCGGGTGGAGTATTTGCCGGTGACGATTACGCGGTGGCCGCCGGGCGAGCGGGTTTATGGGCGATGACACGAACCGGTTTGAGGAGGGATAATGCGCATCGTCGAATTGGAATGGGACGATTACCGCATCGAACATATCGCGCTTCATCAGATCAAGCCTGATGAAGTCTGGGAAGTATGCGAAGACTCTTTGCATGTGGCGCACCGGCAAGGGCGGGATCGTTATCGCCTCTACGGTCAGACGGCAGATGGGCGATACTTGTTCGTCGTCTTGGAAAGGGTTGAAGGCGCAACCTACAAACCCATCACAGCGCGCGACATGACCGACACTGAAAAGCGGAATTACAGAAGGGTGAGGAAATGAGTGAATTGGTAGTACCGGAATTCAAAACTTACGAAGAGGAAGCGGCTTTCTGGGACAACCTGGATACGGGCCCTTTCATGGAAGACGACGGCGAATGGTTTCGCTTCGAGACGCCCAACAAACGCGCGATTCAAGTCGCCATTCTCCCCGCCGTTGCGGATGAATTGATTCAGCGGGCGCAGGCGCAGCGGGTATCGGTGGAAACGTTAGTGAATGTGCTGTTGGTTGAACGGCTACGTGAATCGGCTACTCAGGTCAGCGGATAGAACAAGAGGCTGAAATGGCGCAAGCATTGCTCGAAAAAATCCGCTTGGTTGTGCGCGGCAATACGAAAGCTGAAGTTGCGCGTTTGCTCGGTCAGGCGGACGAGCCGGTAGACAATGAATGGTTTTACTCTCTGGATGAACACGCGGGCTACGTCATCTTTTTTGACCGCGAAAATCGAGTGGAAGCAGTGAATTCATGGAAAAGTTGAGTGAACACTTGCTTATCACTGGTTATCCCACAGCGTACCGGTTAGGCGGGCGGTTCAAAGTGAGCGCGTGATGATTAACGGCAAGGTCACAACCAACCTCGAAGCTACGATTGACATTGAGGTCAGGGGCACGAATCCGATTCCAGAACGAACGGAGGCTGTGGTTGATACTGGCTTCAACGGTTATCTCACCTTGCCGAGCCATTTGGTTAGCCTGCTCAACCTGCCATTGGCGGGTGGCCGCTATGCCACA
>JANOWX010000603.1:0-7431 GCA_031418175.1 Acidobacteriota bacterium
TGCCCGACATCACCGAAACGGTCGAAGAAGCCTATGAGTTGGTCGAGGAAGGATTGATGACCGAGGAAGATTTTCGCGCCTTCGTCTTCACCAATCCGGCTTCATTGCTGGCGGAAACGAACCCGGAGTTTTTCAAGGGCACAGCCGTGGAAGATGCCGTCAGTTCAGTGCTGCGGGATTCAACGGCAAAGGAATGACGGCAAAGGAATGACATTCCCTTGCCGTCATTCCTTTGCCAATTTGTATTGCAACAGCGGAGAGTTGGCTATGAGATTTCAGCGTTTCCGACGGTTCTGGCTTGTGGCGTTGGCGTTAGTTGTCTTGACGGTTTGCGTGTCGGTTACTCACCCGGCAGCCAGAGAAATAACGAGTGAAGTAGTCAAAATCAAATCCGGCCTGATCAAAGGCAAAATAGAGAACGGCGTCCGCGTCTTTCTGGGCATTCCTTACGCCGCGCCGCCCGTGGGTGATCTGCGGTGGAAGCCGCCCGTCGCGCCAGCCGCGTGGAAAGAAGTCCGCGAGACGACGAAGTTTAGTCGCGCTTGTCCACAATTGGGCCAGACCCTGATGCGCGGCATCGGCGAACAGGGTGAAGACTGTCTTTCGCTGAATGTGTGGACGGCGGCGAAAGATGCGCTGACTCACTTGCCGGTGATGGTCTGGATTTATGGCGGGGGATTTTACGCGGGCAGCACGGCACAGCCGGAATACGACGGCGCGGCGCTGGCGACAAAAGGCGTCGTCCTGGTGACGGTCAACTATCGTGTCAGCGTGCTGGGCTTTCTGGCGCATCCGGCCTTGAGCGCGGAATCGCCGCATCACGCTTCGGCAATTACGGCATGCTTGATCAGGTCTTCGCGCTCCGATGGGTGCGGGAGAACATACGCGAATTCGGCGGCGATCCAGGCAACGTGACGATCTTCGGCCAGTCGGCAGGCGCGGCGGCGGTCAATGCGCTGATGACTTCGCCACTGGCCAAAGGTCTGTTTCATCGCGCGATTGCGCACAGCGGCAGCGCGGGCAACCGGCTGCGCTATCGCGACAAAACCGTCAACGGACTCGACAGCAATGGAGTCCGTGGGCATCCCCTTCGCCCAACGGCTCGGCGTTGAGCGCGAAGCCGACGTGTTGAAAGCCATGCGCGCCAAGACCTGGCAGCAGGTGATGGAAGCGGCCAAGCCGAGCAACAGCCTGCCCGGCGGCGGATTGCTGGATCACCTGAGCGTGGACGGTTACTTTTTGCAGGAACCGCCGGGCGTCACGATGGCGGCGGGCAAGCAGATGAATATTTCGTTTATGGCGGGCAGCACTTCGGACGAAGGGACGCTCTTCAATCGTGGCCGGATTGATTCGCTCGAAAAGTATCGCCAGTACTTCGCCGCCTCGTTCGGCAAAGACAGCGAGGAGGCGATGAAGCTTTACCCAGCCACTGACGCGGCTTCGGCGGCGCGCGCCTTCAATGACAGCGCCGGCGATAACTTCGTCTGCGGCTCGCGCCGGCTCGTGCGCTTGATGTCGCGGCAGCAGCCGAAGACCTGGCTCTATCACTTCACGCAGGTCCCCAATCGCGGACGGCGCAACGGGCTTGGGGCTTACCACATGGTTGATCTGTTTTACATCTTTCACGCCACAGCCTCAGCCGAAGGCTTCACGCCCGAAGACGAAAAGCTGTCGGACGCGATGATGAATTACTGGGTGCGCTTTGCGAAGACAGGCGATCCGAACGGCGATGGCGCGGTGCGCTGGCCTGCTTACGATCAAGCCAGCGACCGGCATCTGATTCTGGGAGCGCCGGTCAGCGTGGGGCAGGGTTTGCGCGCCAAGACCTGCGACTTTCTTGAGCGCGTGCGCTAACCGCAATAGGCAATGAGAGGCCAAGCAATGGAAAGACAAAAAAAGAGTGTTGCACTCGGCAGCATGGTCTTGCTCGTCCTGGTGATCGTAGTCGTTGGCGGCGCGTGGGTCGCCACGCGGGGCAGGGCGGCTGAGGCGAAAAGAAAAAAGGTGAGCGTCGAAAAGATTGACCACCTGATGATCGCGGTCAAAAGCCTGAAAGACGCGACCGCCTTGTATTCCGGCTTGTTCAATACGGAATTTTATCAGGTTGATCCGCTGGCGCTCGGCAAATGGGGCGTCGGCAGTGCGGCGCTTGATGTCACGGGCATGGAGTTGGTCGAAGCTTCAGCGCCGGAAGGCGAGACGGCCAAATTCATTGCGCGCTCCGGAGAGACTGTGTTGGGTGTGGCCTTCAAGACGCCCGATCTGGATGAGGCCATTGCCGGGATGCAGGCCCGACGCATTCGCCTGATTGCCAAAGCCGAAAACGCGACTCGCCGGGAAGCACTGTTTCATCCGGACGATGCTTTCGGCGTGATGATCAAGCTGGTGGAGTACGCGCCCGAATATTCGGTTGAGAACCTCGACATCGTTACCGCGTGGCGACAGGCAAGGAAGCTGACGCCAAAACCAACTTCCGCTTCAGCCGGATCGAAGATGAAAGTCGAAAGAGTGGATCGCGCGCTCGTCTACGTGAAGAACCTGGATGCGGCCATGAAGTTCTTTGCTGATTTGTTCGGCAGCAGGTTCATTGAACCGAAGGCAGGGTCGGCGGGCGCAAGCCGTGTTTCAGCCGAAGGGTTGGGATTGGAGTTGGCCGAGCCTGGCTCGCCACAGTCGGACCTGCATAAATTCTTCGAGAAGCGGAAAGCGCCGGGCGCTTCGGGCGAAGGCGCGGGAGCGATGGTGCTGAAGGTGACGAACTTTGAAGATGCCTTTGCGACGCTGGAAGCAGCAGGCATCCGCCCGATCACAAAACTGAATCTGGCGAACAGAAAAGTATCGCTCTTCGCGCGCGGCGGCGGCTTAGGCATAGCCGTCGGCATCGTCGAATACCAGCCCTTCGCGCATCCGCTGGCTTGTCTGGAGATGAAAGCATTACTCAACCGAAAGAAGAAGAAATAGGAGGAGACTTCAAATGCGGGAAAAAAGAATGTTGGTCGCCTTGAGCGCCCTGATGACGGCCGGCCTGCTCTTCGCCTGGTTCAACCGTCCGGCAACCGCCGACACCAAGGGCCGGAAAAAAGTGGCAATCGAAAAGATCGATCACGTCATGATCGCCGTCAGCGATCTGAAAAAAGCCACGGCCGTTTACCAGGATTTGTTCGGCGAGGAGTTTTATGCGGTCGAACCCTATGCCTTCGACAAATGGGGCGTCGCCAAAGCCGCGCTCAGTGCGGCTGGGATTGAGTTGGTCGAGGCCGCGCCCACCGGCGAAGCCGCCGAATTCATCAAGCGCGCGGGCGAAGCGACGCTCGGCATCGCTTTCAAAGTGCCTGACCTTGCGGAAGCCATAGCCGGCATGCAGGCGCGCGGCATTCGACTGATCGGCAAGGCCGAAGGCAAGACGCGCAAAGTCGCGCTCTTTCACCCCGAAGACGCCCACGGCGTGATGATCAAGCTGGTCGAATACATTCCGGCTTACACCGTCGGCGAATTGGAAGTCGTCATCGGCTGGCGCAGGACGCAAGGCATGACGCCGCTCGTCGAATTGCCGAAGAAGCCGCGCATCAATTCCGAAAAGATTGACCACATTCTGATCTACGTCAAAGAGATGGATCAGGCGCGCGCCTTCTTCGGCGAGTTGTTCGGCACCAACTTCCCCGCGCCGCACGCCAGTGCCGTCAGCACGTCGCTGCTGTCGGTGGACGGCTGGGGGATCGAACTGATCACCGGCCCGCCCGATTCCAACATCGTCAAATTCATCGAGCGGAGAAGCGCCAAGAGCGTTTCGGGCGAAGGAGTGAGCGCGGTTTCCTTCAAGGTCACCAACTACGAAGAGGCGGTGGCGGCGATGGCGGCGATTGGTTTGAAACCGGGCGCGACGCGCGATTTGCCGACGCGCAAAGTCGCGCTCTACGGGCGCGGCGGCGGACTGGGAACCGGGCTGGAATTGATTCAATACCGCCCGCTCGCGCATCCGATAGTTTCTCTCGGGATGAAGGAGGGGCTGTTGAAAAGCAGTCAAAAATGAGGCGCGAGCAGCGTGCAGTATTGATGACACGGTAAATCGTCGCATCGTATACTGGCGCGCGCGAATCGGCGACACCTCAGATCAGCTATCGCCCGACCAAAGCGCCGGCGCAGGACGATTACTACTACCTGCGCATGGTGCAGATTGACGGCGAGGCGGCGTGGGTTTCGCCGGTGTGGATTGGCGAGCAGACGGCGAAGAAGAAGTGATCCAGTTACTGGCGTCAATGTTTATTCCGCACATTCCGCACAATCACGATAGGAGGTCATCTTGAAAAAGGCATTTCTGATAGTAGTAGTTGCTTTGTTGCTCTTATTTTCAGTCCTACTCTTCAGGACGCTTCGCTTCACCTCGAAACAAGTCAAAGCTCCGCCGGTAGCTGATACCGGTATCAATGCTCAGAAAGTTGCTGAGCATCTGGCTGGTGCGCTCCGCTTTCAGACTGTTTCCAATGAGGGTGGAGGGCAACTGAGCGTCGAGGCGTTTCTTGGCTTACACAAGTATCTCGCACAAACTTTTCCAAAGCTGCACGAGCACTTGAGCAAAGAGGTCGTCGCAGATTACAGCCTGCTTTACACTTGGAAAGGGCGTGACGACAAACTCAAACCGATTCTTTTGATGTCCCATCTGGATGTCGTTCCGGTTGTGCCTGGCACAGAAGGCCAGTGGGTACATCCGCCTTTTGCCGGGCTTATCGCTGATGGATATATCTGGGGCAGAGGCTCAATAGATGATAAGGCCGGTGTGCTGGGCATCCTCGAAGCGGTTGAGAAGCTGCTTGGCGAAGGGTATCAACCGCAACGCACTGTCTACCTCGCTTTCGGTCACGACGAAGAAATTGGAGGGAGGCAGGGAGCCTTCAGCATGGCGAAGCTGTTGGGCGAAAGAGGGGTCATGTTTGAATCCATCCTCGATGAAGGCGGAGGAATTGGCGTCGGACTCATTCCCGGCATCACTGCACCTACAGCCTTAGTCGCGGTCGCAGAGAAAGCCTCTATCAGCGTCGAACTGATTGTTGAAGCTGAAGGGGGACATTCCTCAATACCGCCGAAACAGACTGCTATCGGTGTGCTGAGTGCGGCGATCAAGAAGCTGGAAGACAATCCGATGCCGAGCCGCATCAGCGGCGCAATGGCAAGGTCGTTTGCGTATCTTGGCCCAGAGATGCCTTTTGTGCCACGCATGGTATCCGCCAACCTGTGGCTGTTTGATTCACTGGTTCGGCGGCAGCTTGCCGCCAAACCAGTCTCAGATGCGACGATTCGCACGACTACTGCCGTGACGATGATTGAGGGAGGCGTGAAGGCGAACGTGTTACCACCCAAAGCGAAGGCGATTGTAAATTTCAGAATTCTACCGGGCGATACAGTCAACAATGTGCTGGCACATGTTCGTCAGACAGTGGCTGATCCACGTGTCAACATTGCGCTCCAAGGTGACAATGCGCGCGAGCCGTCCAACATTTCAAGCGATGACACAGAAAGCTTCAGGCTCCTACAACGAACCATTTCACAGGTGTTTCCCCAGACAATCGTTGCCCCCAATCTATCAATTGCCGCCACGGACACCAGAAGTTACGAAAAACTGAGTGACAACATCTATCGCTTTCTGCCGGGGAAAATGGCGCCAGATGACCTCAAACGCGTGCATGGAACGAATGAACGCATCTCCGTTGAGAACTACCAGGAAGCTGTACGTTTTTACGTGCAATTCCTCCGTAACTCTACAGCATCGGCGGCTGCGCCTTTGGCCGCAAAATGACATCTTGTTCCAGCAGGTCTTGCAACGCCGCCGCCGCTTCGGACGCCTCGTATGGCGACCAAATTGGATAAGCAGCGCCAGCGGCAAAGGGCTGTAGCTCTTCTTCGCGCGCAATTTCGCCAATCAGAAATTACACGGCGTGCGGCTTTTCTCCACGCGGCAAGGCTTGCAGTTTCGGCAGCAATTCAACGATGGTCATGACAAATCTCCAGATTGAACGGCCATTTGAGCGGGCGCGAGTGTAACGCACGACGCATTGCCGGCCAATCAGTTTGAAAACAGCAACGATCAAGTGAGGCAGTTTGACGACGAGGCGGCGCGGGGTTTCGCTGTGGTGGATGGGCGAACAGCGTTCGGCGAAGAAGAAGAAGACCTGTTGCCCGTGCCCGCATTTATTGTCCGCGCGCAGTGCTCGGAGTATGCTGCAAATGACGGGCTGATCTGTCCGCCATCGAAGAGGTACAACTATGAGCTTTGAAGTGGAAACCGAACGCCTGGAGGTCATTGGCCTACCAAGTGGAACAACACAGGCGTTGGAAGAGTTGGGGCGCAGCCACGGGGCCAAGACCGCTGCTGACTACGCGCGGGCGGTGTTGGAAGCGAAGATCCTGGCGCAAAAGCCTTTCAGAGAAATTCTTGCACCCGCGCGCGCGGGCTTTGCTGAAAGCGGCCTGACCGATGAAGCGTTGGACGTGCTGGTTGAGCAGGCTCGCGAGGACTTTTACCGGACGCGGCCAACGGAAGATGACGAATGAACCGCTCAGAATTGTGGTTGATTGCATGGTCTTTGTGCAGGCGGCAGCGAATGCGAAAAGCCCCGCCGCCCGCGTCCTCGACCTGCTCGACGAAGGCAGGATCACCCTTTACGTCAGCAAGCTGATCCTGGCCGAAGCGCGGCACGTGCTCAACCGGCGTGAAGTCCGCGCCAGCCTGCGCAAACTCACCGATGTTGCGGTCGAGGCCTTATTTGAGCGATTGGATCAGCACGCCACTCTCATCAGGCAAGTGCCCAAGCGCTTTGTCTATCCGCGCGATCCGAAAGACGAGCCTTATGTCAATTTGGCGGCTGAGATAAAAGCCGATTATCTGGTCAGCCGCGACTACGATCTGCTCGACTTGATGAAGTGGGAGAATGAAGCGGGGCGCTAATTTCAGAAGCGGTTTCGCTTTTTGAAGATCGTCACGCCGGAGAATTTTTTGGCTGTGGTCGAGCCGTCAGCTTGAGGCTGCAACCCTGTTACCCCATCGGAGAACACTCATGAAAAAACTTGTCTTCATCCTGGCCTTGCTCTGCGCTGCCTGCGACTCGCGGGCCACCGCCAACAAAGACGCCAAAGACGCCACTGCGCTGGAAAAACAAGCGCAGAATGTCACCATCATCCGCGACGACTGGGGCATCCCGCACATTTACGGCAAGACGGATGCCGACGTCGTCTTCGGCCTGCTGTACGCGCAGGCCGAGGACGATTTCAACCGGGTCGAGACGAACTACCTGAACTCCATGGGGCGACTGGCGGAGGCCGAGGAGTGACGCCGGATAGCGTTTGGTAGACGGCCCCGGCCAATACGACATGCGCCACCTTGGTGACGCATCGTGCGCACGTACCGTCACCGGTTGGACCGAGCTGGCACGCGCATTC
>JANOWX010000604.1:0-2570 GCA_031418175.1 Acidobacteriota bacterium
CCTGGCTGTGCGGCGACGCGGGCCGCTGGCATTTCGGCGCGCGCGAACGCGGGCATGGTTTGTTGTTGCCGCCGATCCTGACCAGTGAATCGGCGCGCGAAACCGCTGAGAGCATACGCACGATTGAAGCTGCAACCGGTCTGTTCTGTCTGCCTGAAAATCCGCCCTCGGTGATTTATCTCGGCGATCTGCACATCCTCGATTACTTTGCGTTGGTCGCTGAACAGGCCGATTGCGGCCTGTTGCTGGATTGCGCGCACCTCGCCATCTTTCAACAAACGCGCGGCCTGGCGCCGTTGACAGCGCTTGATGGCTACCCGCTCGACCGCATCGTCGAAATGCACGTCGCGGGCGGCGCTTATACCAATGTCGAAGGCTACGCTTACATCGAAGACAACCACGCGCCCGAACCGCTGCCCGCGACGTGGGAGATTTTGGAATACGTGGTGCCGCGCGCGCCCAACCTGAAAGCCATCGTTTTTGAATGCGAACACAATCAGCCCGAAGCCTGTCTCGCCAACTTTGAACGGCTCAACGCGCTGTTCCCTGTTCGCACCGGAGCCGCCGCCGCATGAGCCATCACACGCTGCAAAAACTGGTCGTGCGCATGTTGTATGACGACGCGTTCACTGCCGCCGTGCACGCCGCGCCAGATGAAACGTTGAAAGGTTTGGAACTGACCGAGGCCGAACGCGCGCAATTGATAGCTGTTGATCGGCGCGCGTGGCGGCACGATGCCTTGCGGCGCAAACGCACGCTGTGCACGCTGGCCGAAGAGTTCAAAGTCTCCACCACCATCATCCTCGCCGAAACGCGCTCACTGGCCGCGCTCGAACAATTCTTTTCGAGTTCGTTCTTTCATCAGGCCGTGCAACAGCGCGGCTCGCTGGGTCTATCTTTCTCAGAATTTTTGCTCAATGGTTACCGCAACAACGCCTGGCGCGCCCCGCAAATCACCGACATCGTGCGCCTCGAAGCCGCCGTCGCCGCCTGCCGCCGCACACTGATGCGCGAGGGCGCATACGAACCTGCTGAATTGCCCGCGACGATTAACGACCGCGCGCACATTCGCCTCGCGCCTGGTTACGGCGTCGCCAGCTTCCAGGCCAACGTGATCGCGGCGATTCAAACGGTCGAACAGTATTTGTTTGAATTGAGCCTGATGCCCGCGCTGGCGCTCTGTGACGATGCGCCGCGTTTGCCGCAATTGCCGGAGGTCGAAACCAAACGCAAGTTGTATTTGCTCTTCAGCCCCGGCGCGACGGGCATCACGCTCACGCACATAGATAAACCGACCTGGGCCGTGCTAGGCGAAGCCAAACGTCCGACTGAAATTCGCAGCCTGCTCGCACGTGCTGCAATGGCGGGCGTCAAGGCGCCGCAAGCGCAAGAGATTTTGGCGGAATGGTTGGAGTGTGGCGGGTTGATGTTGAGCAATTGATGTTAAGATGCGCGGGTCATTCGCTGAACCTGGAGGTCAATCGCAATGTTAGCTGCGTCAATCGAAAGTGTGCTGCAACAATTCCAGCAATTGCCCCTTTCCGAACGGCACTTGCTAAAACAATTACTCATTGAGCGCAACGGGCAAGCCGGTTTGCTCGCGCCGGAACCTGAAGTCTCACTCGCGCAAGCGGCGGAAATTCTCAATGTTTCGGTTGCGTTTGTAGAACGCCTGATTGCGCAAACTGAAATCCGGCAGACCAGTGCGCCGCCAGCCATTAAATTGGCCGAGTTGCTCGCGTACAAAAAACGCAGCGACGCCGCAGCGCTGGCGATCCTCGATGAACTGACCGCCCAGGCGCAGGAGCTAAAACTTGGCTACGAGTGAGAGTATGTCGCGTCTCACGGTTCTTTATGATGCTTGCGTGCTTTACCCCGCGCCCTTACGCGACTTGCTGGTGCGGCTGGCCAAAACCGATCTTTTCCGCGCGCGTTGGACTGGCGCTATTCACGACGAATGGCTCGGCAATCTGTTGCGAACGCGCCCAGACCTTTCAGCCACGCAACTGGAACGCACGCGGCAACTGATGAACGCTGCGGTGCGCGATTGTCTGGTCACCGGTTACGAAGCGCGCATTGCGAACCTCACGCTGCCTGATCCTGATGACCGGCACGTTTTGGCGGCCATCGAAGCGCAAGCTCAAGTCATTGTCACTTTCAATTTGCGCGATTTCCCGGCCCATCAATTAGAGCCCTTTGGAATCGCCGCCCAACACCCGGATGATTTTCTGCTGCGGGTGATTGCTCTCAATCCACTGACCGTTCGGGAAACCGTCGAGGCCCATCAGCAAGCCTTAAAGAACCCGCCCAAACCGCCTGCCGCGTATCTGGAAACTCTGCGCAAGCAAAGATTGCCCAAGGCCACTGCGGCCCTTGAAAAACTTTGCTTTCTGTAAATTTTCCGGGGCCAGCTTTGCGGCTTTGCCGCCCGATGTGCGGAAGGTCGGTGACCATACCCGAGGCTTTGTTTACTTCCCGGGCTACGCCCGCCCCATTGGGGCCGAGCCCCCAAAACCTGGGGCACGGTGGGCGGAACGGCACCGACCGTACCCCCCACGGGCGGCAAACCC
>JANOWX010000605.1:0-8700 GCA_031418175.1 Acidobacteriota bacterium
ACGGCGATGCGCCCGGACGCGGGTTTATCAAATGGCCGCGACACATCGCTATTCAACGTCGCCCACGCCTCTTCGTTGACCTCAGCTTTCAGCGTCGTCTTCAACGCCTTGTACGGATCGTTCGCGCCCAGGAAATACGCCTGCCTGACAAAGAAGCTCTCTTCGTTGTAATCGCTGTCAATGAACCAGCAGGCGATGCCGTCGGCGTTGTCGCTGATGATTTCGCCGGTGTTGGGGCGAAAGACATCTACGCCGTTGACCTTCACCTGAATCTGATTGCCGTCTGCTGGCAGAATCTCGATGTCCGGTTCGCCGAAGATGACGAAGAGATTGCCTTTGCCGGTGTTTTTCAGATCGCCGGCCATGTGCAGATCGGCGTTCATGCGCGCTTTGAGCACGGGGATGCGGCCCAGCTTGTTGAATTCCGAGGAATGCGCGTCGTAATTGAACGCGCAGGTGATGAGCACGTCGAAGCCGGATTCGCCCGCTTCTTTGGCCGCCGCAACCAGATCGGGACGCGCGACGGTGCCGAATTCCGGGCCGATGAAGATCGCCGCGCGTTTCTCTTTGCCCGCCTCAGCTTCGACGTAGCGGCCTTCGGCGCAGACCAGATCGCCCGGCCACGGCACCAGGGCGATGAAGTTGATCTTGTCTTCCTTGTGCGCCTGTTGGACGCCAGCGGTTTTCAGGTTTTCCAGAATCATTTGGACGAAGTCGCGCTCTTCGCCCAGTTGCGCGGTTTTCAGCGGATCTATCAGTTCGTCGTTTTCGTCCACGCCCAGCACGCGGTGCGGCGAGAGGCTTTCGACCGTGAACGGCCCGGCGACGCGCACCTTCTTTTTGTCTTCGTAGGGTTTGTCGTAAAGGTATTCGAACTCGGCTTTGGCGGCGATGCTGGCGTCAATCTCGCGTTGGCGGGCGATGCGTTGCTGCCACCATTCGGCGTGCAGCGCCTTGGCTTCGGCAGGCCATTTCGCGTCAGCTTCGCGCGGGATTTCCCATTCCTCCCAGCTTTGTTTGAGCGCCGCGTTGAGTTGGGCGCGGGTGGCTTCGAGCGCCGGTTGGAACTTCTCCCAGATGACATCAATCTCGGCGTTGTTAGCGATGGATTTCAGCGTGAAGTGCGGCACGCGCTCGTAAACAAAGCCGTGGCGAATGTCCCCCGCTGTCCGTCAAGCTGCCAGCTTGTCGCGGCCGTCAAGTTCAGCCGCTTGGTTCGCCAGCCGAGCCTCCGCTTCTGTCCGACAAGCTGCCAGCTTGTCGCGGCCGTCAAGTTCAGCCGATTGGTTCGCCAGCCGAGAGGCCGACAAGCTGGCAGCTTGTCGGACAACGGGGCTGCGCGTCACTTCGGCTTCCTTCTGCTGGCCTTCAGGGCTGTCGGCCAGCAGGTAATAGGCGTAGCGCGCTCCAATAATCCGCGCGCGAGCCAGCGCCAGCGCCACCCGCGAAGTATCAATCGTGATCCAGCGGCGGCCCCATTGTTCGGCCACGTAGGCGGTGGTGCCGGAGCCGCAAGTCGGATCAAGCACGAGGTCGCCGGGGTCGGTGGCCATGAGGATGCAACGCTGGATTATTTTCGTTGCTGTCTGAACGACGTAAACCTTATCGTCCATGAAACTCGAGCTTGTATCTGTCCAGAGGTTAGTTATCGGAAAAACGGGGAAATCGTCAATATATCGAACGTAACCGACTCTAGTTTTGGCGCTCTCCATTCGCCGGGCTTTTGCCAGTCTACTAAAGCCTATTTGACCGGTCTTCCAATAGTTCTTACCAGGCCGATATGTTTTCCCTTCAAAGATTACTGGAAAATCTCCTGGGGGGCGTTGGCTCGTTAAATCACCAAGAGCGAAGGGCCTCAATTCAGTATCCTGAAAACCTTTCTGCAAAGCGGCGCTGTAGCTACATCGTTCGCCACTGGTCGTTTCAGCCATTTTGTATGACCCGCCTCCTAAGCCTCCGAATTCTTTGGTTAGGTACGGCTGGCGGTATTTCAGGCTCTCTTTGTTTTTTGAATACCAGACAAGATAGTCAGCAGTTCCGGCTAGATGTTCAGAGGTTGCTCCACTGGTTTTCATCAGAGTAACTAGAGCTATTTGATTCTCATCCCCAAACACCTCATCCAACACCGCCCGCACCCGATGCACATTCTCATCGCCAATCTGCACAAAGATCGAGCCGCTTTCGGTCAGCAGATCGCGCGCCACCGTCAGCCGGTCGCGCAGATAGGTCAGATACGAATGAATGCCGTCGCGCCACGTATCCCGAAAGGCTTTGACCTGCTCCGGCTCGCGCGTGATGTGGTCGGTGTTGCCGTCTTTGACATCGCGGCTGGTGGTTGACCACTGGAAATTGGAGTTGAACTTGATGCCGTAAGGCGGATCCAGGTAGATGCATTGCACCTTGCCGCGCAGCCCTTCGCGTTCGGCCAAACTGGCCATCACTTGCAAACTGTCGCCCAGAATCATCCGGTTCGCCCAATGCGCGTCGTGCTGATAAAACTCCGTCCGTGCGTCCGTGTCTGGCAAGCCATTGAAGTCGGCGAACAGATCGAACTGTAGAGCCGCAAAATTTTGCGGCTCTACTTTTGACCGGCGCAGCAGATCGTCAATCAAAACCTTAGGATGAACTTTTTCCTGAATGTAGAGCGGCGGCGCCTGCACAACCAAATCCGACCAATCCTGTTCGTCTTTGCCACGCCAGACCAACTGCGGATCAAGATCGCGGTTGCGCCGTTCGTAGGCTACGCGGACGGGGTTCTTGTCTTCCGGCCGCAGCACCGCCTGGTATTCGGCGGTGGGAATGTTCTTGCGCGAAGCCTCGTCGTGCGGGAGGGTTTCGACGGATTTTTTGGTTTGGTTCTTGGCCATATTCATTATCACTGTCCGACAAGCTGCCAGCTTGTCGGCGTCTCGGCTGGCGAACAATTGGGCTTCCCCGCGCGCCTCCCAACCAGCGGCTCGCTGACGAACAATTGGGTTTGCCCTGCAAGCCCTCGACAAGCTGGCAGCTTGTCGGACAGTTTATGCCACGACGGCCTCAATCATCCGGTTAAACTCGGCTTCGACCTTCTCTGCAAAATCCTCTTCCATCTGAAACACATCGGTGAATTCGGCAAACGCCCAACGGCCATACTTGCCCAGATTGTTCACGCCCGGCACCCAATAAACATCCATCGTCTCTTTCTTCACGACGGCGTCCTGTCGCCGGTAGCCTTTGATCTCGACGATAAGATGCAGCGGGTCTGCGCGCCCGTCATCCACCAACACAATGAAATCGGGGATGTATTTTCGGGATTCCGAACCGTAACGATACGGCACTTCCAACCCCAGATTGTGATTCTTGACGTAGGCCCGCACCTGCGGATGCGCTTCCACCACGCGGCAGAACTCGCCTTCCCAACCGCTGTCGAGCATCACCCAATTGAGGTGACAGCGGCGCGCGTCCGTCTGCCAGCGGTCGGTTTTCGAGGTGTTGAATTTGACGTGCAGCGTCGAGCCGGTCGGATTGTATGGATCGAGCACGGCTTTGACGGGGCGTTTCCCGATCTCAGCCCGAACAATGCCGGCAGTGATGCGTTCGCAAGCCATATCGGCGAGTTCCTGATAGATCAACTGCGCCGGATAAGTGCTGCCCTTGCAAACCAGGCAGGTGTCGAGCCATTGCTTGGTAATGCGTTTGAGTTGGCCGAACAGATGAAGCTGGGCCTCTTCGCCGGGGTCGCGCCACTTGGTGTAAAGCAATCGTTTGGTCAGGTGCATCAGCAGCGTCGAATGCCGCATGTCCTGCGTGTGTTCCAGCGTCAGGTTCACACCTTCGCCGATGATGCCTTCGTTGCGATTGATGGAAGGGCCAACCAGATCGGGCGTCAATTCAAACACGGAATCTTCATTGAATTCGGCGGTCAGCCGTTCTTCCGGCAGTTCGACACGGTACCCAGCAACGCGTGGAAAGCGGATTTCGAGCGCGTCGCGTTCTGGCCTGACGGCTTTAACCTGGATGGTTTCGCGCGGTTTCTGCGGTGGCGCGACGACTGGCTTGGCGGTGAAATCAAACGGAATCCCCAGCACGTCGGCATATTCAACGTCGAACAGGTTCTCTTCATTCAATTCGTAAGACTGGCGTCGCAGCGCCCGGCCAATCACCTGTTCGCACAGCAACTGCGTGCCGAACGCACGCACGCCCAACACGTGTGTGACGGTGTTGGCGTCCCAGCCTTCCGTCAACATCGAAACCGAGACCACGCAGCGAATGGACTCGCCGAGCCGACCTTCCTTGCCGACAGTGTTCATGACTTCCCGTAACAAGATTGCATCGTCGAACTTCCCGCTATGCCGGAGTTCATCTGCCAGCTTACCGCCACGCTTCATCACGTCTTGGCGGAATTGTTCGATCTCAGGGCCAGCCATTGCGCGGAAGTTGTCATCCAACGCCTCGCCGGATTCGAGTTGTTCGCTGTCAATCAGCAAGGTGCGTGGCCGAGCGTGTGGGTTGCCGTGCTCTTCATCGAAGTTGCGGAAGAGTGCCAGCCTACCGTTTACCAGCTTTGAGGTTCCATCTTCATTTTCCTGATAAAAGCCAGAGATGTAATCGTAAACCAGCTTCGAGGTCGAAGTGTTGTTGCACACGACGATGAAGCATGGCGGCACGCGAATCCCGGCTTCCTGCCACAGGTGGAACGTCTTTTCGTAATGGCCGTAGAGCGCTTCGAGCGCGGTTTGCAACTCGACGGGCAGACTGAGCGGATCGAGACCGCCCGCCTTGCCTCGGCCTTTCTTCGGCATTTTCGTGCGGATGTGTTCCCACAGATTGCGAAACATCGGCACGTCTTCGCCCGGAATGTTGTCCGCCACCGGCACGCGCGGCAATTTGACGATGCCGCATTCGATGGCATCCATCAGCGAAAAGTCGCTCATTGTCCACGGAAACAACGTGCCTTCAACATAGCCCGCGCCCCGCAGAAAAAATGGCGTGGCCGATAGATCAATCACGCGCGTCACACCGAGCTTGCGGTTGACCGTTTCCAGGCCGGAAATCCACAGCCGCGCGGCTTCGTTATTCTTCTCGGCTTCTTTCTTGTCATCGCCTTTCAAATCTTCCGCGTCGCCATCCGCCGCGCGTTTCGGCTTTTCGCGGTAACAATGATGGGCTTCGTCGTTCAGCACCAGAATGTTTTTCAAGCCCATCAAATCCGGCATCACCCGCTGAATCATCTGGCCTTCGGTTTCCAAGGTGCTCAGCGCCGCGCCACGCCCTTGCAACAACGAGCGCCCGCCTTTGGAAACTTCCATCCGCTCGCGCAGCTTGAAGGCGTGGTAATTAGTGATGACGATCTTGGCGCGTTTGATGTCCTCCAGCATGTCGCTGGGCACGAGTTCGCGGTCGGCGTAATAACTGTCGGGGTCGTTGGGCTGCAATACGCGCAAGCGATCTTTGATCGTCAGGCCCGGCGCGACGATCAGAAAGCCGCGCGTGAACCGGTTGCTGTTCGGACGGCGCACAGAGTTGATGGTCTGCCACGCGATCAGCATTGCCATCACAGTTGTTTTGCCCGCGCCGGTCGCCAGTTTCAACGCCAGCCGCAGCAATTCCGGGTTCGCGTCGTTGTTGGCATTGGTGAGGTGGTCGAGAAACTTCTTGCCGCGCGGGCCGAGGGTTGGCGCGACTTCGGTCAGCCAGATGACGGTTTCCACGGCTTCGATCTGGCAAAAGAAGGGGCGCAGGCTGCTGAAATTGTGGTGCCGCCAATGTTGCAACAACCGCGCGGTTTCGGGCGTGACCTGCCAATCGGCGGGGCTGGGCAAGCCGCGCCACTGATCTACGTAATGGCGCAACTCATTGATGATCGGCGTCGGGTCGTATTGCTGCTGCTCAGTCGAAAGCCCTATGCCCTCGTCAAAAACAATCTCGGTTTGGGTGGCGGCGGTTTTGCGCTTTTTGGGTTTCGGAATCGGCGTGATGTACTTGGACTCGCGGCGCTGTGCGAGGTCTTGCCCTGTTGGTTGCCCGTGAGCATCAAGCTCCCAATGGCGGGCCGGGTAGGCATAGGGCGAGTTCAATATCGGCTGTTCAAAGAATTGATTCTGTATTGCTTTCAACCGTCTTCCGTAGCCCGCCCGGCAGCTCAGAACTTGAGCAGGTCTTGCAGCAATTCCCAATACTCTTTGCTGATCGGCACAACCGAGAGACGCGGCAAGCGCACCAGATCGAATTCTTTGAAGGCCTCATTCGCCTTGATCTCAGCGAGTGTCAATGGTTGCGCTAGACGGCGTTTGGGTTTGAGGTTGAGGACGATCAGATGCTCATCATTGGCTGCGGGGTCGGGGTATGCGTCGCTGATGACTTCGGCCATGCCGACAATCGCCTTTTCGTTGCCGGTGTGGTAAATCAAAATCTCGTCGCCCAGCTTGACCGCACGCAAATTCTTGAGCGCCTGATTACTGCTCACGCCATCCCAAACGCATTTCTTATCCTGCTCAAGATTGTCGTAGGAATACTCTTCGGGTTCTGTCTTAAACAACCAACGTTTTGGCATTCAAAATCTCCTCTCAGCACCGCACGGCATTGGCGCTGCGAGCATGTGTGTGTTTGTGTAGCTTCACAGGAAAATCCGGGCAGGGCGTTCTTTTACGCCCTTGCTTCATCGTTCCACCGCAACGGCTGGAATCGTCCGAACGTGTGAGTATTTGGGGGGCAATACTGTGTTGGCAGTTCAGGCTGCCAATGGTTTTGTGATGTCGGCTAGTTGAGCTTGAGCGGCGCGTTGCAAATCTTGGGACGCCAGGATCATTTGTAAGCCGCGCTGCCCGGCGCTGACGCTGATACGGTCGTGCATGAGCGCCGTTTCGTCAACCCAGAGCGGATATTTCTTTTTCACGCCGAGCGGCGAGACACCGCCGCGAAGATAGCCGGTCAGCCCTTGAATCTCTTTGACCGCGACCAGTTCGACCTTCTTGTTGCCGGTGACAGCGGCGAATTTCTTCAAGTCCAATTCGGTGTCGCCGGGGATGCAGGCCAGCACGATGCCGGTTTTGTCGCCGCGTGCGACCAGTGTTTTGAAGGTGGCCTCGGGCGGCATATTCACCTTGCGCGCCACGCTGGCGGCATCCATTTCGTCTTCGTTGAATTCGTAAGCGCGCAACTCATAAGCGATCTTGAGCTGATCGAGCAGGCGCGCGGCGATGGTTTTCATACCTCACTTGCCAGCCGCTGCAGAGGCCGCGAGTGACTGTTCCCAGTTTTGGTAGAGTTCCTGCAAGCGTTCTTCGAGCGTTTGGTAACGCTCGGCGAGCGCGGCCAAACGCACGTGATCGCGGGCGACTTCCTCAGTAGACATCGTGGCCGTGAGCGTGTGCATTTCAGCTTCGGTGGCTTGAATCAGCGCTTCGATCTCGGCGGGCCGGGGGCCTTGCTGGCGCGACTTGTTGGTCTTGCCAGTTTTAGCAGAAGCCTTGCCAGAGGGCTTGCTGGAAGCTTTGCTCGCAACTTGCGGCACTACGGGTTTGCGCGCCGCTTCGCGTTCGGCGCGTTGCGCGTCGGCCAGACGCGCCTGTTCGGCGGCGAGCGCGCGATGATGCTCTTCGTAAAATTCGCTGTAGCTGCCGTCGAAAAACTGCGCGCCCTTTTGCCCAAAATAAAGAATCTGTGTGGCGATGCGATCCAGAAAATAACGGTCGTGCGAGACCGTGATGATCGTCCCGCCGTACTCATTCAGCGCCGCTTCCAATGTCTCGCACGCAGCGATGTCGAGGTGGTTGGTCGGCTCGTCGAGAATCAAGACGTTGACGTGCGAATAGATCAGCTTCGACAGCGCGAGCCTTCCCTTCTCGCCACCCGACAGCGCGGCTACGGGTTTGAATACGTCGTCGCCGCTGAAGAGAAAGCGGCCCAGAAAGCCGCGCAACTCGCCATCTGTTGTCGTGGCCGTGGCGATGGTGCGCAACTCTTCGAGCACCGTGTTGCGCTCATCCACGGCCTTCAATCGTTGGTCGTAATAGCCCAGCTTGACGCCCGTGCCCCAGCGCAGTTCGCCCGCCAGCGGTTTCAATTCGCCCAGCAAGGTGCGCAATAGCGTAGTCTTACCGGTGCCGTTGCCGCCGATGATGCCCAGCCGTTCGCCGCGTTTGAGCAACCACGTCAGATCGCGTGCCAGCACTTTGGGCGCGTAGCCAATCGCCAGCTTGTCCAGAATCATGACCTGATCGCCGGTGCGCGCAGTCGGTTTGAGTTTGAAGTTGGCGGTGTCTAGGCTGTTGACGCTTTCCAGACGATCCATGCGTTCGAGCATGTTGCGGCGCGATTTGGCCTGCTTGACCTTTTGCCCGGCCAGATTGCGGCGGATGAAATCTTCGGTCTTGGCGATCAGGTCTTGTTGCTGTTCGTAAGCGCGCTGCTGTTGTTCGCGGCGCTCTTCGCGTTGTTCGAGGTAGGCGCTGTAATTGCCCTTGTAGCTGTCCACCTTGCCGAATTCGAGATCGAGCACGCGCGTGACCGTGTGATCGAGAAAGAAGCGGTCGTGCGAGATGATGAGATAGGCCGACTTATACGCGGCCAAATACTCTTCCAGCCATTCGACCGCGTCTACGTCCAGGTGATTGGTCGGTTCGTCCAGCAGCAGGATGTCGGGTTCGAGCAACAGCAGGCGCGCCAGACCGAGGCGATTCTTTTCGCCGCCCGACAGGCTTTCGGCTCGCTTGTCGAAAG
>JANOWX010000606.1:0-6364 GCA_031418175.1 Acidobacteriota bacterium
GTTCGTGATTGTCCAGGCATAAGTCGCACCCACACCCGCGTTGGGCACTGAGGCCGCATTGCCGGTCGAGAGAGCGCAGATAGCAGCGGGCGCAGTGATCGTGGTGACAATCACCGGGCAGATGACGGTCAAGGTCGCGCTAGCCGGGGCGATGTTATTGCCATTGCTGGTTTGCAGGGCGCCAATGGGTATCGTGTTTAGATAGGCGCCAGGCAGCGCTCCAGTTACATTCACCGTTACTGTGCAGGTGCCGGCGGTGGTGCCGTTACCGGCCGGAATCGCGCCTCCCGTCAACGTTACTGTGTTACTGCCCGCGGTGGCAGTCACCACGCCGCCACATGTGTTGGCGGCATTCGGCGGAGCGGCGATCGTCACGCCAGCAGGCAAAGTGTCTGTGAATGGCGCGGTCAGGTTGGCGACAGTGGTGTTGGGATTGCTCAGGGTTATTGTGAGCGTCGAGATACCGTTCACAAAGATCGTGGTCGGGTTGAAGGCCTTGGCGATTGTGGGCGGGCAAAACGCAGCGGTGACCCTGTTGTTATCCATTGTCACGGCGCCATTGCGCGCCAAAGCTCTACCTGCCAAGGTGGCGTTGGTGTTCAGGGTGATGCTGGCGAGCGCGAGAATACTGCCGATGAACGAAGTGTTTGTGTCAAGCGTCGCGGAACTGCCGACCTGCCAAAACGCGCCGCAATTTTGCGCGCCATTGATCATCACGACAGCCGAGTTGGGTGCGGTCGTCAGCGTGCTCCCTATCTGGAAAATGAAAACCGCATTGGGGTCGCCCTGGGCGTCGAGCGTGAGTGTGCCCGTCAACCCTGCTGATGTATTAAAACAATAGACGCCGGGCATGAGCGTCTGTCCACCCAAATCCTGTCCGGTCAAATTTGTGCCGCATGGCGTCATTGCGGGTGTGAGAGCATTGTACGCAGTCGTAAGATCACTCTGAGCCTGCATCGCAACCGCATCACCGGCGTGGATCGTTCCATTCACTATCCCCGGGGGAAAGCCAGTGATCGCGAGACCTGGCCAGACACCCAGATCCCCGGTGACGATGGTCCCGACGGCAGGGACATTGGTTACTGTCGAGCCGCCCAGGATCGCGAAGCGCTGCGCCGTCCCCAGTGAGGGCGTCATAAAGGCGGCGGTGTGGCCGTAAAACAGCGCGGCGAATCCGACGCCGGCCAGGAGCACAAGGGCAGCCACGAACAGCAATTGCCGGCCCTTTATGAGTTTCAGCGTTGAAGTGTTGAACAGGGCTGTGAGTGTGTGTGTGTGTGTGTGTTGCATGTGGGTATCCCTCTAAAAAAAGATGTTCACTTTCAATTGCGTGGCAGTTTGTGAGCGAGATTCGCCACCACAGGAAGGCTCAGACTACACGATACGAGCAAATTGCGAAAGCTCGCGACTTGATGTTGAGGCGAAGACTGGCTCTAATTGCAACTCCCTGAAACGCTGAACCTAGCGAGCCAACGCGGTCATTTCCGGGAACTGTAACTGGGACAAATTGAATTTTCTGGGCTACGTTTGGGGAATGAGCGAACTTCCCCGTAGCGGCGGGCGAAGGATGACCTAACGCGGGACAGGCTGCTGTTTAATATTAGACAAGCATGAAAATAATCCGCGTCCAAGGTTCCGGGGTAGCCGGGAGCTTGGACGCGCCGCGTTGTGCGCGAACTGAACTGCTTTTCTTTGAGAATGAGGGAGTGCTTGGCCATCGTCTCAATCAATCCCGGTACCGAATGTGTTGCTTACACACGCTGAGCCGGATTACTCAAGAGCGCCGTCCGCGCTGTGGCCCTGGGCGCCGGTTCTGCGTCGGGCGGGCCTTGCGCGGTTGCGCGGCATTGTGGCGTGGCTGCGTGGCGTTGGCCTGGTTAGGGGAATGATTGTTGGTCCGCAGGCGGGGAATGAGTTTCTCGGCCTCCGGGATGACCTCTTCGGTTTGCAAGAGGGTGTATTCTTTCTGCCATTGGCGCCAGCAAGTGCGGGCAAATGCGTTTTCGTCTTCGTTGACGAACTGCCCCAGCTTGCCGCGCAATAAAATTGCCTTCAGTTTTGCTCTCGTTTCTGTATCCATATTTTATTTTCTTTGACCTCTCAGGGTTTTCTTTGACCTTTAGGCTGTTGCGGTTTTGTGTTCAGTTATCTCTAGCGTCGCGGTTGATTCGTAAGGCTGGCAGACGGGTTCAGCGCCGTCACGCACGTTGGATCAGCAAGCGGGCAGGGGGAAGTGGCTCTTCAATTTGGGCGATTACAGCGGCCAGGCCCATCAGCAGAATGCTTAGCTGCTCAATTTTTCAGCACGAACGAAACTTTCAGGGTCACACGATACTCGGTAATTTTGCCTTTCACAACCACCACCTTCTGATCTTTGACCCAGGCGCCACGAACGTTCTTCAAAGTCTTGTCGGCGCGCTTGATTCCTTTGCGCGTGGCATCATCAAAACTCTCGGGCGATGACGCAATGATCTCGGTTACTTTTGCAACTGACATAGTGTTCCTTTTGGTGCGCCGGGCGGCAGCCAGCGACATGGCCCGCTTTAGGTGTGACCCTGACGGAAGCGACATCCGTCAGGGTCTTTTCAGGCGTCCAATGGTTACGGATACCTGAGTAGGCTGCTGGCTTAGCGTTTGAATCTCCACTGCTGGTTGGCCTGGTTGGCATAATCCCAGAGCTGTATGTTGGCGCCGTCTTGCTTGCCCTGCTGGGTCACGTCCAGGCATTTGCCGTTGTCCACGCTGACGATGCGATAGTAATCACCGCCCGTTTGTTCCATGCGCCAGCGTTGTTGCGGGGTGTCGTTCCAGCCGCGTTGAATAATGTTCGCCCCGTTGTTGTCCCGTCCCCCTTGAACGGTCAGGGCCTTGCCGCTGTGACGGCTGAGGATGGCGATTTCGTTGTTGCCGAGGTCAATCACCTCCCAGTTTTGGTTGGGCTGATCGGCATAGCTCCACTGTTGGATGTTGGCCCCGTCTTGCATGCCTTGCTCGGTTACGTCCAAGGCTTTATCGCTGTGGCGATTCATGATCGGGCCGGAGTAACTCACGCGCCCGTTGGGCCGGTTGCCGCCGCGGTAATCACCGCCAGCACCAGCGCCGTTGTTGCCACGACCGTAATTGCCATTGCCGCGAACGCCGCTCACTTCGAAATCGGCGCGGCAGCCGCGATCCACCCAGATGCCGTCACGATCGAAACCCCAAGTCCGCCCCTGCACACAGGCCGAGCCGCTCTTTTGACTCACGAGGCGCACGTTGCCGCTGTTGGTATTGATCGCGCACGTATGCCGCCGCCCATCATCGGAGGCGCAGTAGATGCTCTGGCTGCGGTAGCCGCCGCCTCTGTCATAGTTATCGCGGTCATTGCCCGACCAATCACCGCGCCAGTCGTACCGGATGTCAGAGACGTTGTTATAGCTGTTATTGCGGTTGCGGTTGTTGACGGTTGCTTCGTATGAGAAGTCGCGCGGCCGCGCATCGTTGTTACGCGCATCGTTGTTACGTCCATTGTTGTAACGAGAATTGCTGTTATTTGAGAACGTGCCCGTACCGCTCACGCGCACCCCCGAATTCGTTCTGGCTTCGGTTTGGGTATCGCGGTTAAAAGACACCGTCGGCGCGCGCCCGCCTTCTTGATTCGTGATTTGTTGTCTGACGGCGCGCTGCGCCTGTGCAATCGCCCAGGTCCCTGAACCTTGTGCGGAGACCTTACTCAGATTGCCGCTCGCCAGCAGTAGTGCGAGCACCGTGCAGGCCGCGTATAGGAGGCGGCGCTGCGCCGCGTTACCAATGTTACTAATCATAATTTCCTTTCTGTCGTTACCAATACTTCGCGCGTAGCCGCTGAGGGTAAGCAAAGCCTGCCGCTTGCAGGCCTTAAGCACACGCGTTTGCGAGGGTAAAAATGGGTGAGAGATCATTCCAAGTGTCCGTTCTCCTGCGATCTCCCACCCAGTAGGGAGTGAATTTCACACCATGAAGAATCACACTCCCGTACGGAGTTGCTTTGCGGATGCTCCACCGAATACCCGCGACCTCCGTTTCTCAATAGGGTTATACCGATTCGTTGGACAATGCCGAAACTTACAGCGGTTTTCAGATGCGTACCTGCGGGCATCACGTAGGGGCAGACCTGCGTGTCTGCCCCGGTGGCATTTGCAGCCTGCGAGTTCGTCTGACGCGACCGGGGCAGACTACACAGGTCTGCCCCTACGTTGCGGTCGCACGCAATCGCAAACCGCTATAAGTCTGCTTCGTTGTGCTGGTAAAAATGGGTGGGAGACCATTTCTCTTCCCTCAACAATCTCCCACCCAGCTAAGGAGTCGCGCCCCCACGACGCCACTCCTAATACGGAATACAGGACAATCCCCCGAATATCCTCTACTCCGTAATATGTCAAAAGCCGCAGCGAACAGCGCCACGCGCTTGGGGCTGTGGCGCGCTGCTTTGTCGGTCGGCTAAACCCGCGCAATTTTGCGCGTCTTGAGCGCCTGGTCTACTTGTTGTTCGGCGGCGCTGCGGGTTTCTTTCATTACTTCCGCAATCTCGCCGACCAGGAGCTTGCGCGCCTTTTCCAGCAGCCGTTTTTCCTGAAACGAGAGTTCCTTTGTTTCGCTTCTTGCCGTCAATGACTCGACAATCTCGGCCAGGTCGAAGGCCGACCCGGAGGCGAGCCGGAGCGCGTTGTCTTTGGCGCGTTGCTTCCAATCCTTGGCGGCGTCGGCTCGGTGCTTGAGTTGACGCAACAGCTTCGGAATCTCAGACCGTTTCAACAGCAGCCGCAGGCCGTTGGTCTGGGCCTTTTCAACCGGGACGAACAGTTCGCCGCCACGCTCGTCCAGCAGCGACAATTGATAGAAACTGACCGGCATGCCAGCCACTTCTTTGTTGACGACCGGGCCAATCAAGCAGGGGCCTTGCGCTGGATAAATCACCTTACTTCCAACGGTCAGTCTCATTGTTTAACTCCACTTCCCGGTCTGTCGCGCCAACCATTTAAGTTCACCGGCAAAAATAAGCAGGGCTAGACAGGATTAACAAGATGGTTAACAGGGAAGGGTTGAACACTTGGTCAGCACTGCGCAGTTTGAATCCTGTAAATCCAGCAGTAAATGCTGTCCATCCTGTCTAGCGCTGCTTGTTTTTGCCCGCCTACTTAGTGCGTCTGCGTGCCCGCTCACCCCAACGCCCGGCGCCCGCTGATCAGATTGAAGACCAACACTATTGCGGCAATCACAAGCAGCGCGTGAATCAATGAGCCGCCGACGTTGCCGATGAAACCCAGCAACCACAGCACAACCAGCACAACGACAATTGTCTGAAGCATAGTTCTCCTCCATGTTTAGCTTTTCGTGCACGGCCTTGCAGGTCGTGCGCGAAAAGATTCTCAACCAAATTCTGACCTGTTTTGAAGTTCGATAATAGGCTGCTTGGTGCTGAGCTTCCGTCCACTATTGAACAAGGTCGAAAAAAATCGCGTGAGCGCGCCAGGCTAAGCGATCTGCGCGAGGTAAGCCGTGAGTCTCTTTTCTTTGACATTTAGGAAGTGTCCGGCGTTTACCTCAATCAACCCAAGCTGCTTAAAGCGCTGCATAAACACGCTAATCCGGGGCCGCGTCGTGCCGACCATCTCCGACAGCTCTTCATGCGTAATCCGCAGTTCGATACAAATGCTGTGTGGGCCCTTCTTGCCGAGTGTAGCCGCCAAGCGTAATAACGTCTTGCCCAGGCGCTGTTCGCTATCCACCGTCACCAGATTGGCAATCACTTGCTGTTGGTCGGCCAGCCGCAACGCCAGATACTGCACAAAGCCCACCACCAGCAGCGAATCACGCTTTAACCGGGCAAAGAATTGGGGGCGCGGAATTGGTTTTAGGGTGGTCTCTTCCATGGCGGCGGCTGTTTCCAGCCGTACGCCCATGCCGGAGAGGCAGAGCTCGCCGAAAATATCGCCTGCCGTGTGGATGGCCAGCAGACAATCTCTATCTTCAGGTGAGCGCATGACCAATTTGATCTGCCCGCTCTCGATGAAGTAGACCGTCTGGTCAGACTCGCCGCTGCGATAGACGTACGCGTTTTTCGCAACCGTGAGGGTAGGCGTGTGCAGTGTCTCTTGGCGCAGCGAATACGCCAATTGCTGTTTGAACTGGTCGAATTGAGTAACTTCTTGAATCATGCTCGCGGCGCCGCGCCACTTCTCCTTAACTCAGTTTATGGGCAGCGAATGATTGGCTGATTTGGGCTGGGTTTCAGTCCAATAGAGGACTAGGTTGAAAAGAATTACAACGTAGGGGCAGAACCTGCGTGTCTGCCCCGGTGGTGGTAGACGGATTCGCTGACGTCAAACCCGACCGGGGCAGACAC
>JANOWX010000607.1:0-2092 GCA_031418175.1 Acidobacteriota bacterium
CGACATGGTCGCCAACACCGGCACCTATGTCGACAGCCCGTTTCACCGCTACGCCGACGGCCACGACCTGTCCGAGCTCCCGCTGGAATCGCTCGCCGACCTCGCCGGCATCGTCGTCCGACAGCCGTATGAGCAAGCCCTTGCGGTCGATGTCGCGGCGTTTGACGGGCTCGACGTGCGTGGGAAAGCGGTGCTGATCCACACCGGCTGGGACGCTCACTGGCGCACCGAAACCTATTTCACCGACCACCCGTTTCTGACCGCCGCCGCCGCCGACTGGCTCGTCGCCCATGGCGCCGCCTTCGTCGGCATCGACAGCCATAACATCGACGACACGCGCACGAGAGCGCGCCCGGTCCATACGAAATTGCTCGGCGCCAACATCCCGATCGGCGAGCATTTGACCAACCTCGCCGCGCTCCCCGACACCGGCTTCCGCTTCTCGGCGGTGCCGCCGAAAGTGAAGGGCATGGGCACATTCCCGGTCCGCGCCTGGGCGAAGATTGCCTGATCGTCATTGCGCCCTTGGCCTTGAGCAGGGGTTAGTAGTTTGCCCGCCTGAGCGAAGGGGACGATCTGTAGCGCCAAGTCAGCATAACTTGACTTTACTATTTTCCTAATTAGGAAAGTATCGATGGATCAGGCATTCAAAGCACTTTCCTCCGCTCCCCGCAGGCGGATTCTCAACCACCTTGCTGGTGGCCCAATGACCGTGGGCGAAATCGCCGACAAGTTCGACATGGCGATGCCGTCGATCTCGAAACACCTGTCAGTGCTTTTTCAGGCGGGCCTCGTGCACCAGCAGAAGCGCGGTCAGCATATCATCTACTCGATCGCGGCGGATCATCTCGCCAACAGCCTTTACAGTTTCCTGACGCCGTTTTGTCCCGAGGCCCGCAAGCTTAACGCGGCGCGGAAAAAACAGCGCATTCCGCACGAAGGGGATGATCAATGAGCACCGCCGGGGAAGCCTCCGAAGGGGCGTTTAAGGTCAATTCGCTTGGGAATCTCGCAAACGCCGACGCTGGCAGCGGCCGGCTCCAATGGGATGCCCCACGATCGATCTGGAACATGTCGTTCATTGTTGGGGCGCTGATCCTTGGACCGCTGTATTTCAGCTGGAGCGGCGTACTTGTTTTCCTCATTCTGTCGGGCTTCACCCTTTGCGTCGGCCATTCCGTCGGATTTCACCGCCGCCTTATCCATCGCAGCTTCGATTGCCCGAAATGGCTAGAACGAGCGATGATCTATGTCGGCGTATTGGTCGGCATGGGCGGTCCGCTCTGGACCGTTGGCCTTCACGACATTCGCGATTGGGCACAGCGTCAGGCGAACTGCCACTGGTTTCTGCGGCATGGCAAAACCGCGTTTTTGGACGGCTTCTATTATCTTAACTTCAAGCTTTTGTTCGATCGCCCACCACAATTCGATGCCGGCGCAGGGATCAGTGACGATCCTTTTTATCGTTTCCTCCAGCGCACCTGGATGCTGCACCAGCTACCGGTAGCAGTTGCCCTCTTCTGGCTCGGCGGTTGGTCGTGGGTCGTGTGGGGCGTCATCGTTCGCGTTGCAGTATGTTTCACGATGCACTGGTATATCGCCCACGTTGCGCATCGGCGCGGTCATCAGGATTGGTTTGTCGAAGACGCTTCGGTCCAAGGCTACAACATCGCTTGGCTGGCGATCCCGACCATGGGCGAAAGCTGGCATTGCAATCATCATGCATTCCCGGCCTCGGCTCGACATGGCCTGTACCCGGGTCAGATCGACCCCGGGTTCCGGTTCGTCCAATTGCTGGAGTGGATGGGGCTTGCATGGGACATTCATGTTCCCGCCAATCTCCCGCCGCGCTCGGCGATCACACCGTTGACGGATCGCGCGCTCAGCATTGCCGCGCCTGGCCAAGCCGAACTTTCTCTTGAATGGTCTCAGCCGAGCGCGGCCGCCAGCCACTCGGGCATGATCGCCCCGTCGGGCACCGCCTCGACCCGCGCATGGACCACCGCCAGCCCCAACTCGGGATAGGCGACCTTCGCCTTTCCGCCGCCATCGCCGCGCACCACGAACAGGCGGCGGTTGACCTTGGCGCGCC
>JANOWX010000608.1:0-3338 GCA_031418175.1 Acidobacteriota bacterium
CTCTCGAAACGCGGCGAATAAACCAAGCCCAAGCGCGGCGCCCAGTTGTTGGTGTCTACCGGGATGCGCGGATTGGTGCGCGCTTCGATGGGCAGATTCTGCCGCCAGAACGCCGTCTGATTATTGCTCTCGCGCGCAACCGTAAGGTCGTTGAGCAAATTGATCGGCTGTCCCGTGTGCTCGTAACGCACGCCCAGATTCAACGTCAGATTCGACTTGATGCGCCAATCGTCCTGAAAATAACCAAACTTGTCATACTCGCCGTAAACCAGCGTGGCCGTGCCAAAAGCGACGTTCGTGTTCGACGGCGTATTGGTAGCTAAAACTGCCGCGCTATTGAAAACGAATTGACCGTTGATGAAGGGCAAGAAAGGCGCGGTGTTTTCCAGTTTGCGCAAATCGAAGCCGGTCTTCATCTGATGACTGCCGAAGGTCAACACGACGTTGTTGGTGTATTGGAAGGACTCGACCGAACGGCCCTGCGGCAGGTTCGTGGCAGGGCCGACGCCCAGCAGTGCGACGCCATTGGCCGCGTTAAAGTTCGGGACGAAATTGGCGTGCGCTTTGTCAATGTCATCGGGATGCGGAATCTGCGCCGTGCCGCCCGACGAACCGCCGCCGAAGAGGACGAACAGTTTCGAGTAGTTAAAACGAAACTCGTTGTTGATGCGTGAGCTAATCGTCCAGTTCCAGCCGCCGCCGATTTGTTTCGATTGCGTCGGTTGATCGCCGGCAAAGCCGTCCACAGCAGTCAAGGCATCGGGGCCGGGCGCGTCCTGCCAGAAATAACGTCCCCACAAGCGATGTTTTTCGTTGAGATTGGCGTCGCCGCGCGCGGTGTATTCATCCTGAATCGTGTTGCGCGATACCAAGCGGCGCACAGCAGCCATCGGTACGACAGTCGTGCCCAGTGTGATGCTGGACTGTGTAATATCGGGACGCACCGTCGGATTGCCGATGGGCAGATTGAAGGCCGAGAAGTCGGCGTAATACTGCACCGCCGGATTATTCGGATAAGCCGCTTTCAACGCCGCGATGCCCGCCGTCGTCGGCGAAAGCGTAGTAGCGCGCAAGTCAACAATCGCCGGATTGCGGCGGAAATAGCCCGTGGTGAAGAAGAAGATTTTGTTCTTGATCACCGGGCCGCCGACTGCATAGGTGAAGATGTTGTCGAGACTGGGCGTGGGATTAGCCTGCGTGCCGGTACGCCGTTCAATGTTCGTCAGCGAATCGAAATTCTTTTGATCGAGGTGATCCCAGCCTGCCGAACCGTGAAAGCTATTCGTGCCCGAGCGACTGACGATATTGATGATGGCGCCCTGATTGCGCCCGTATTCCGCTGAGAAGTTATTGGTGACGACTTGATATTCGCCGACCACATCGGGGTTGCGCACGAAATAGTTCGGCCCGCCGATGGAAAGGTCGTTGTTGTCCACGCCGTCAATCGTGAAGTTGTTTGAGCGCGCGCGCTGGCCGTTGGCCGAAAGCGTCACGCCGTTGCCGTTGACGTTGCCGAAACCGACCGTCACGCCCGGCGTCAGCAGCGCGATACGATCAAGGCCGCGGCCCGGAATATTGACTGGCAATTCCTGCACTTTGCGTTGCGAGAAGGTGGTAGAAATCTGCACTGAATCGCGTTCGACCAAAGCGGCCTCGGCGCCGCCCGTGACCGTCACGACATCGCTGATCTGCCCGGCTTGTAATTGCACGTCAATCAGGGCGTCTTTGCCCAGCGAAACTTCGATGTCAGCCATCTCGGATTTCTTGAAGCCTTAGACTTCGACCGTCACGGTGTACTTGCCGGGCAGGATGCGCGGAAAGGCGTAAATGCCTTCGGAGTTTGTCGTAGTCCTTAGGTCAAGCCCCGTCGCAGTATTCTTTGCCGCTACGGTGGCGTTAGGAAGAGCCGCACCATTGGTATCAGTCACCGCGCCGCGAATGCCGCCGGTGGCCGATTGCGCAAAATGCGTGGGAGCAGCGCACAAAAGCATTGCCAAAGCAAGCAACACCAACCGCACTTGCAAAAACAATTTTGGGAAAAGCATTGGAGACCTCCAAAAGGGATAGTTTCAGGCTCTCGGGCCTAAAACGGGTTGAGCGGGTATCCGCGTGTGATCCTGGCAAAGCTGCTTAATTTCTTGATTGGGACTGTTCGCTTCTTGTTTTTCTGATCTAGCAAAGCGATGAACTGAATTTTGCAGGTGGATGCTACACCAAGACAGAAGTAGCTTCAAGAAAGTTTGCTTACTGCTGGCCAGTAGGTTGATTCCGTTGAATCCAATCTCTGCCCGGATTGATATAGTCTTGGTAACGCTGGCGGAACTTGATGGAAGGCTATTGTTTTGGTGTGCGATAGCCGGGCCGGGCCGCGCCGCACCACAACGCTCTTGCGGCGAACCTTGACCTGCAATTTGCGGTAGCGTCCATCGCGCGATTGATTGGTGGGGTAATAGCCGAGCGAATACTGTTTGCGCAATTCGTCGGCAAACTTGGCGAAGGCCGTCGGCAAAGAGGTCAAAGCAGCGCCGAAACCGCCGCGATTAAATCCTGAACCGTTGCGATAGCATCATCTACCTCCGTCTCGGTGATGGTGAAAGGCGAGGAAATCGGGTAGCGCGTTTCCACATTGTAGGCGTTGAAGTTTGCCAGCCTCGGGTCAAAGGCGGAAAGACTGGTTTCGATCGCGCAGGCCTCAGTCAGTACTGCCGGCACGTCATGCCGAAAGAGGCGATAAGGGACGCCGTGTTTGATGAGTAGGGCTTTCAGCACTTTTTCCGCTGCCTGAGCTGCCAGGTAGATTGACTGCTCAAGCAAGGGCGGAGAGGCCGCACGCAACACGCGCGCTGAACGCAGATCAGCTTGCGCCTTCGCCAGCCAATCAGCAGGAACAGTGCTATCCGGCATAAAGTACTCTCCCTTCCCGTAAAATGTCTTCCACAATAAAAGGATCGCCCAGCGCGGTGGCTTGCCGCACGTCGGCTTCGCTGCGCACGATGATGTCGAGTGGGATCAAGTGCTTTACCAGCGCAAGTGCGATAGCGCGTCTTTTTACGTCACGCTCCTCCGTTTGACCTGAAACGATGACGAACAGGTCAACATCGCTGTCGGCGCGTTCCTCATTGCGGGCGCGCGAGCCGAAGAGGATCACGCGCGTCGCGCCGCTCACCTCGACGATGCGCCGCACCAGCGCCGCCATGAACCGCTCATCTACGTGGCGGCTGGTGCGGATGATTTCGTGATCGTTCGGTTCAGCCGCGGCAGGCGCATTTTGCTGCGGCCACTGTAGCGGGTTGCTGGTTGCCATAATTCCTCGCGCGCATTCTAAATCGAAACAATCA
>JANOWX010000609.1:0-9043 GCA_031418175.1 Acidobacteriota bacterium
CTGCTCAGCATTACCGAAGCTGCTCGGTTAGAAGCCCAAAAGTCTTAGCCGAAAACGGGCGCGCGGTCTAACTTGGACTGCTCTTTCAGCGCAATTCTCAGTTCAACGGCGCATACACGCGATAATCCAATTCGGCAAAAATGTTGTCTTTGCCTTCCACCTCGGCCAGCCAGGCCTCATCAAGCTCGCCCGCCTCGATCATTTCGTAAAGCCGCGTGAAACGATGGATGTGGTCTTTGAAGCGTTTGACCGCGTATTGCACCATCGTGCCGGTCGTGATGATGAACGCCCAATCGGACGATTGCGCCAGCAACAATTCGCGCGCCGCCTGGTTCAACGCACGCAATAACAACTCCCCAGAAGGGCCGTCTGCTGTTGGATGTTTCTCGGCCAATTCGACCATGCGGGTTTCGGCGACTTGTTGGTGCAGATAGAGCCAATCGGTCTGCCGGTTGATCCAGACGCGGTTGTAGCCTTCGGCGCCCCACGAAGACGCCGAGGGCGTTTGCGTCTGGTTGTCGGGATACATTTCCAGATAATCAAGCGGCGAGATGGCCTGAATCTGGTTCTGATCGTGGTGCAGTTTTTGAAACAGGTAGTAGAGAAAGAACGGCCCCTCGAACCACCAATGACCAAACAGTTCGGCGTCGTAAGGCGCAACGATGATGGGCGGACGGCCCAGCGTGTAGCTCAAATGCGCGGCCTGTTTTTGGCGGTTCTGCAAGAAATTCGCGGCATGTTCGGCGACGCGTTCCTGCGCCCATTCGGGCACGTAAGCTTCTTTGGCGTGCAGCGGAACTTTGCCGGTGATGCGGTGATACTTGAGGCCGACGTTGCGGCGCACACCATCGTCGTGCAGGTACGGTTTGATGTAGTCGTAATCCGGCGCGTCGTAGCCCAGGTCGCGGTAAAACTCGCGATAAACCGGGTCGCCGGGATAGCCGATCTCGCTGCTCCAAACCTGTTCGCTGGTCTCGCTGTCGCGGGCGAAAACGGCGACGCCTGCTTCGGTGACGACAGGCGCGTAAATGCCCCGGCGCGGGCGCGGTGTGCCATACAGGATGGCGTGCGCGTCGGTGATGAAAAACTTGATCCCGGCTTCGGCCAGGTACTTATCGTCGCCCGGATTGAAGGCGCATTCGGCCAGCCAGATGCCGCGCGGCGGGCGTCCGAAATGTTTGAGGTAGTTGGTGCGGGCGATTTGAATCTGCGCGCGTTTGGCCTCTTCGTTCGACATCAGCGGCAAAAAGCCGTGTGTCGCGCAGCAGGTGATGATCTCGACGAAACCCGCGTCCTGCAATTCGCGGAAGCCGCGCACGAGGTTGCGGCCATATTGCTCAAACACTGCGCGGCATTCATTGAAATGGCGGCGGTACATCAGCGCGGCGGAATGGAAGTCGGGCGCTGCGTTGGCCGTGCGTTCGACTTCTTTCTCGGCAAGCTCGCACAGCTTGTCCAGGTGGCGCGCATAACGTTCTTGCAATAATGCATCGCTCAGCATCTCGCACAACGGCGGCGTCATAGACATCGTCACGCGGAAGTTGACGCCATCGCGGCGCAACGTGTTGAAGGCCACCAGCAGTGGGATGTAGGTCTCGCTGATCGCTTCGTACAGCCAGTCTTCTTCCAGAAAGTCGGGGTATTCGGGGTGGCGGACGTAAGGCAGGTGCGCGTGCAGGATTAAGCTTAAATAGCCGGATTCCATAAGGGTGAAAATCAAAAGGCAAAAGTCAAAAGGCAAAAATCAAAAATCAGAACCGCAGGCTTACCTTTGCCTTTTGATTTTTGCCTTTTGCCTTTTGATTTCAAAACCTGCGGTTTACTGACTACAGGTTCAAACTCGGCAACCATTGCCCGTGCACGATGCTGCCCGGCGCAACGGGCGGGGGCGTCGCATTCGGCGCCTGGCCCACATTCTGTTCCGACGCCACCTGGCCCAGCCGTTCGGCCAGATAGAGCGTGATCGGTTTGTCTATTTCCAATTCGCCGCTGCTGAGCTTGCCCAACTCAGCATTCACCGCGCGCCGCAAGACTTCGGGCAGGTAGCGCAGCAGCAGCATGTAGCCCAACTCGCCCTCGCCCATCTGCGCGATCGTGCGCAAAAACTCTTTCACCCATTCGGCCAATTCGGCTTCGCCCAATTGTTCCCACCAGCGTTCATATTCGCGGCCGGCCTGCACATCGGCCATCGCGGTGATCAACTGGCGGAACGAGGCGGGCAGCGTATCCAACATCCGCGCGTGTTCGGCGTTATCGCGGGCGGGCAACAAGGCTTCGACGGTGAAGGCGCGCTCGGGCACCAGATGGCTTTCGCGCAGCACCTGCAAATAATCGTCGGCCTTGATTTGGTATTCGGTTTCTTCGGCGCTTTGGTCTGAAGGCGCGCCGCGCGGCATGCGCACCGCTTGCGAGCCGAGCAGTTTGATAAAGCCGAACTGCGGCGAACGCAAGCCCAGTTCGACGCGATAGGTGCGATCGGGGAACACGTTGAACCAATGTTCGCGCGCGTAGGCGGCGTCAAAGAACACGGCGATGGCATTGCTCTCGTCCACCAGTTTGAGCACTGTTTGGAAGGTCGCGGCGGCCTCTGCCGGGAACATGCGTTGCAGCCGTTCAAACGGATCGTCTTTCAATTGCCAGTGTACGAAAAGATGAAAGGGGTCTTGCACCAGCGCGCGCATCAGGTCCAGGTTGTACGCCGCCGGAATCGGCAGGCCGCGATCCACGTGCGGTTCGGCGGACACGGCTGCGTCCGCTTCGGCTTCATAGCCCAATTCGGTTTCGACTTCATCGGCGACCACGACCGGCTCGAAGGGGTTGCGTTCGACGGTGGGCAGCAGCGACGACAGATCAAAGAAAAATGGCACGCTCAGCTTCTCCGGCTTGATATTGGAACTGCGTTGAACTGATTTACGAATAGGACAACTCAAAATCGAGGTCATCGGCAGCTTAGAAGCCGCTTGTCTGGCTTGTCAAGTTGGGGTTGGCGCAAGGGGGCGCCTCAAAGTTTTACGGGTATTTCCCTTATTCCATTGTCCCCATTCCTTTGCCAATTTTGCTTCAACATCACACGGACAAAGGAATGGCGGCAAGGGAATGCGCGGGCAAAGAAAGGCCGTAGCCACTGCCCAAAGCAAGAGGGCAGCAGCTACGGCTATACAATCAAGATTCAAAACGCCAGTCGTCAGAATTGCAGCCGGGCCCCGAATTGCAGCACCCGGAAGGTGTCGTTCGGCGCGACCGTTTGGGCCAGGCGGCCAAAGGTCGGGCTGTTGATGTTGAAGAGCGCCGCCGCGCCGGTTTGCAGCGTATTGACGCCGTCTACGCCAAAGTTGGCGCGGTTGAACAGGTTGAACGCTTCGGCGCGCAACTGGAATTTGACCTTCTCCGTGAGGGCGAAGTTTTTCAGTATCGAAGCGTCCACGTTCACATACAGCGGCCCGTTGACAAAGGCCCGTTCCAGATTGCCCGTCGCACCCGGCGCGGCGTTGAAAAAGACTTGCCCCGCAAAGGGTGTCGTGCCGAATCCGCCCGCCGCGCGGCCCGAACCCGAACAGTCATTGAGGTTGATGTCCACGACTTGCGGGTCAATGAAAAAGACGCCGCATTTCGTCCGCCACACGCCGATCAAATCCTTGATTGCGGATTTGCTCAGCGCCGACGTCGCGGTTTGGCGGGCCGAACGCGCCGTGCGGTTGAGCGTGCCGCGCGCGTCAATGAACGTGAGCGGCGCGCCCGTCGCCAGCCGCACAATCGAAGTCAGTTGCCAGCCGCCCAAAACTTTGTCGGTCAAACCACCTTGCGACAACCAGCGCCGCCCTTTGCCAAAGGGCAGTGCATAGTTGCCGTTGAAATTGAAGATCTGCGTCGTGTCGTAATCGGCGCGCGTATATTCGAGCCGTGGTTGTTGCAAGTCCAGGTAAGGATCGAAACGCGCCTGGGCCGTGCCGATGGCGTTCGTTAGCACTTTCTGGAAGGTGTAATTGGCCTGTAAAGTCAGCCCGTGCGCGTAACGTTTGCGCGCTTCGAGTTGTAGTGCGGTGAAGGCGCCGTCGCCGCTGCTGGTGACGGTGCGCGTCTTGCCGGTTTGGTTGTCGGTGATGGTCACCGTTGCGCCCGCAACACACCGTCCGGCCCCGACACAGTGCCGACCAGGCGGCCCGTGTTGGTTTGTGCGAACGCAGTCAACGCCAATAACATCGCCAGTGTTAGGGCGGCAAACATTTTGTTTCTATGCATAACTTCTTCTTGTCCTTGGGCTGTTTCCAATTTTTGAGCACACGCGGCAGGCACGCGCGCGCTGCGCACCCCGCACCAGCGGCTTTGATGGAAGCGTCTCCACATTTGCGCCGGTTGGGGCTGCGCTTAAAGAGCGCAAGCGCTGTTCCGCAGGTGTTTCCAGGTATGTGGGAGGCTGTCAGCAGGGATAAGTTGATGCGATTGCAGCCGCGTTAAGTGTCGCGCTGTGCCGAGTTGTTTTGAATGCGGCCGTCAGTGCAATGCAGAAATTCGGATGAGCTTGGCATTCTCGTTGGTGGAGCGCGTGGCGGGGCGCGCGTGTTTCCAAGCGTATTGAACGCGGTTCAGGAACGAAGGGTGCGTGTAGCCGTGCGATCAACAACGGCACGTGAGTTTCAAACGAATGGAGTATTTGGTTGGCATGAAAAGTGGCGCGAGGTTCAAAAGAATGGCAAGCGCGACTTTTGGCGGGTGGCGCTACGGTAAAGTTTGTGGGCGTCCTTCTTCGCGGCTTTGCCGCCTGATGTGCGGACGGTCTGTGACCGTCCGGGCGCGCGGGGGGATTTTCGGGGCTACGCCCCGCCGGTTGGGGCGTAGTCCCAGCAAAGTGGCAAGCGCCTCCGGACGGTCACAGACCGTCCGCACATCAGGCGGCAAAGCCGCAAGACACAGGCCCCTTGATCCACCGAATTTCTAGTAGCGCCTGCTGGGACAGGCCGGCAACGTTGCCAACTTGTCCCACGCGCAATCGGCGCCTGAGCGTCAAAGCGTGCGATTCAACAGCATCGTAAGTTGCCAGAAAAATTCAGACGCCACGGCAATGTCCGGCCGGGTGTCCTGATCGAAATCCCCTACGGCCAAAGCCACGCGCCGTTCGGTATTGGCGGTCGCCGGATTGATGCCTTTGGCGGCGCAAAAATTTCCGTCGCCCGCGCCCGCGAACAGCAACACGCCTTCCGCGCCGCTCGTGCCCGTCACGATCACCAAATCCATGCGTCCATCGCGATCAAAATCGGCGGCGGCCAGTGGCCCCGCGCCGTTGTTGGTCGAACGCAGCGCAAACCCGCCCGCCCCGTCGCCCAGCAATGCCGGCGTGACATTGTTGCGTGTGCTCGCATCCGTGCCGGTGACCGCCAGATCAAGTTTGCCATCGTCATTGAAATCCGCCGCGATGATGTAGCTGGTCGAAAAATCAGTGAACGGCAGCGCTTGCGCGCGCGGCGCGGCAAATTCACCGCCGCCCATGCCCAGCACGACAAACAGGCTGGCGCGAAACGTAGTCACGGCCAAATCTGGCAAGCCATCCGTATTGAAATCGCCGCTGACCAGCCGCGCGCCGTCAATGGGCAAGGCCACATTGCGCATCGTCGTGAAGCCGCCGTCGCCATCGCCGAAATAGAGCGCGAGTTGCTGTTTGCCATCCACGACGGCGGCCAGGTCTAAACGCCCATCGCCATTCAGGTCGGCGCTGATGACGGTGAAGACGGCCTGCGCAATCACGGTGCGGCGCGGCGGCGCGAATTCGCCCGTGCCGTCGCCCAACAGGATTTCGAGCACGCCACCATTGGCATCGTTGTAGCTATACGCCAAATCAGGCTTGCCATCCTGATTGAAATCCCCGGTGAGCAACCCGGCGGCGAAGCGTGCGGGCCGCAGCGTCTTCCATTTTTCCAAGCGCCCCGCGCCCGTGCCGCGCAACAGCGTGATCTCGGCGCTCGGTTCGGCAGGCAAATTGGTCGCGGCCAGATCGAGCCTGCCGTCACGATCAAAATCCGCAGTGGCAAGCAGTGTCGGATGATGTGTGAGCGCGAGCGTATCGGCATTGAACGCAGGCACAGTCGCGCCGCACGCGCCCGGCAGCCTGACCGTCAGCGTGAAGCGTTGCGTGGCCGTCGCGCCGCAACGATCCGCCGCCGTCACGACGACCGTGAAAACGCCGTCGCTCGCGGCGTTGGCGATGCGCACTTCACCGGTTGTGGCGTTGACCGAAAGCACGCCAGTGAATCCTGCCGCGCTAACCGTCATTGTCTGCACATCAATGGGCAATGCATTCGGTTTGACCGTGATGGCCGCGCTGCTGGTGAGCACAGCGTCGGCATAAGCGCCGAGTTGCGGCGGTGTGTTGGGCTGTATGTTCAGCGTCAAGGTGGCTTGCGCTTTGGCCAGGCATTGGTCGGTGAGCAAGACCTCGAATTGACGCGCGCCGAGCGCGGCATCGCAAGGCACGGTGAACCTGCCGTAAAGCGCGCCGCCTTCCACCGACAACACCGCAGAGATGTTCAAGCCCAGTGCGACGGCATTCAACGCGCCAGGTGTGGCATCCGCATCGGCCACGTCCGCCAGTTTGAGGCGCGCGTCTATGACGCCTTGCGCCAGGTTCAACGGTTGCGTGACGGCGCGCAGTGCGGGTGGTTGATTGGTTTGCGTGGTGTTGCGAATGAGCACGAGGCGATTGGTCGTTTGATTGATGACGGCGATGTCGCCGCGCCCGTCGCCGTCAAAATCACCCAGCGCCGCGCCGCCCGGCGTGCCGCCAATGGCATAGCCGCTGTAGCTGCGCGAAGTGCCTTGCTGCAAAGGCAACGCGAAGCGCGTCGTGGCGGGATTCAAAATCACGGCCAACTCGTTGCCACTGCGTTCGACCAAATCATCCTGGCCGTCGTTGTTCAGATTGCCCGCGAGCAACGCCGTTACGCCATAGAGCACTCGCCCGCCGCTGCCGCGTTGATAGCCGTAGCCCAGATGCACTTGCAGGTCGTTATTAGACGTATCGAAATCCACCGTCGCCAGATCGAGCCGTCCGTCGTTGTTGAAATCGCCAAGCGCCCCAGCCGCGCCCGCGCCATCGCTGATCGAAGCGCCGGCGCGAATGGTGAAAGCGCCTGCGCCGTCGCCTTGCGCTACGCGGTAGCCGATAAAGCCCGTTGTGTCGAAGAAGATCAAATCCGCGCGCGCATCGTTATCGAATTGGCCCGCCATAAACCGCGCGCTGATCGGCCTACCCACATTGACGCTGGGCGCGGCGCTGAAACCGAGTTCCGTGGTGTTCGCTTGATTGAACAGCACACGCAAGTTCGTGCCGTCGTGCACGGCCAGATCGGGCCAGTCGTCGCTATCGAAATCGGCGCTTTGCAGCGAGCGCGTCGCAAAAGGCAGCGGCGTGTCGTTGAGCAAACGCAACGCGCCGCCCGCCGCGCCAAGCAGTAAATAAATCCCGCGCGCGCTCGCCACGGCGCAATCGCTGAAGCCGTCGCGATTGAGATCAGCCGCCAGCAACGTGAACGGCGCAAAGGCTTGCTCATTCACCGGTGGTAGTTTGAAGCTGAGTGGCGCGCTGAAACCGCTGCGGCTGCCGAGCAGCACGTTGACTTCATCCGTCAGGTTGGCGGTCACGACATCGGCGATACCGTCGCGATTGAAATCGCCTTTGTCCAACAGGCGTGGCGTATCGCCCGCCATGAAGCTGGGCGGCAAATTGAATTCACCCGCGCCGGTATTCAACAAAATCAAAACGCTGCCGTTGATGGACGGTGTAATCAACGCCAAATCCGGCCGCCCGTCTTCGTTGAAATCCGCACTTGTGATGAACGCACTATTTAATGCGGCTGTAAATGTTGTTGACGAACTGAAGCCCGCTGGTGCGCCGCGCCACAGCGTGATGCGCCCGCCGAAACTGACCGCCAGATCGAGCCAGCCGTCGTTATCAAAATCGCCCGCCGTCAAACCTGCCGCGCCGCCCGTCACGAGCGTTTGCGAAACGAAGGTGTTGTTCGATTGATTGATAAGCAGCGTGATGTCTTGATTGGCAACGGCCAAATCGGTGCGCCCATCGCGGTCAAAATCGCCTGTCACAACGGCCACCGGGCGATTGGGCAACTTGATGGGCGCGCTGGCGGCGTGCGGCCCAGCGGGTTGGCTGAGCAGCAACGTCAATTCATTCGCCGTCTGATCGGCCACGGCCAAATCTGCTTTTCCGTCCTGATTGAAATCGGCGGCAGTCAACAGCACGGCGTCCGCGTTGAGTTTGAACGGCGCGCCCAACGTGGCGGGGAAACGGCCCGTGCCGTCGCCCGCCAGCAGCGTCAATGCGCGCGCCGTGCGGTCGGCCACGGCCAAATCGTTTTTGCCGTCGCCATTGAAATCGGCGCTCACCGCCGCCACGGCATTGCTGTGTGTGTAAGTGGGGAAGGCATTGAGCGCGAGCGTGAAGCCGCCCTCAGCGGCGCTGAGTCTGAGCAACAAGGGTTCGCCAGCCAAGCCCGACGGCAGCGCCAGATCGGGCCGGCCATCGCCATTGAAATCGCCCGTCGCAATGAAGGACTGCGGCGTGCCCGGCCCGCCCAATGCGCCGTTGCTGCGATCAAAGCCGAAGTTGCCGCGCCCGTCGCCTACGCGCAAATTCGCGCTGCCGCCAAAGGGCGTGTCCTGATCATTGGGCAATAAATCAACATGCCCGTCGCCGTTGAAATCGCCCACCGCCAACTGCGTCAGACAACAGCCCGTCGCCAAACTGAGCGGCGCGGCGAAGGCCGACGTAAAGCAGGTGCGCGTGGGCAGCACTTGCGCGGGACGCGGCAGGCGCGGCGGCGCGGGCGGAGATTGAAACGCGCGTCCGCTGCTGAACGAAGCGGCCAGGAGCGCGACCAGCAACACCAGGCCACTCGCCACACCGGCGCGGCAAAATGCACGGCGGGTTGAGCGCATCACGAACCTCTGCAGCGATGAGAGCGGGAATGGTGGGGGCGGTTGTGGGGGTAGCGGAAGCAGTTGTCTTTTGTCTTTGACGCGCAGCGTCTTTGGAGTG
>JANOWX010000610.1:0-8608 GCA_031418175.1 Acidobacteriota bacterium
CGAATTATTGAGACGATACAAAAAAACCGATCTTCATTTCAGAACCGATGGAGTTGCAGGCACAACTATTCATCTTCGGCAGCTTGGCGGCTGCGGGCAATCTGCTCGGTGGCTGGCTGCTGATAGCACTGCCGCTGACGAATCGCCGCAGCGTGCGCGCATTGGTCGCGCTCGGCGCGGGTTTTATGTTGGCGGCAGTGTTCTTGGATGTCGTGCCCGAAGTGCTGGCGCTCTGGCCCGGACGCGCTGCCGCAGCAATGGGCTGGCTCTTGGCTGGGTACCTGCTCATTCAGTTGGTCGAACACACCATCGCCCCACACTTCCATTTCGGCGAAGAGACGCACCACGAAGAAATGCTGCAACACGGCGTCGCGCTCACCGCCGTCACCGCCCTGGGCATCCACGCCTTTCTCGATGGCGTCGCAATTGCATCGGGCTTGCTGGTCAACTTTCAACTCGGCCTGGTGCTCTTCCTGGCGGTGCTGCTCCACAAAGTTCCCGAAGGCTTCACGGTTGCTTCAATCATGGTTTCGGCGGGCCGGGAAAAACGCGCTGCGTTCCTGGCCACGCTGGCCATCGCGGCGGCGACCTTCGCGGGCATTGTGCTCGTCTCGCTACTGCGCCCGGCCGTAGCGTTGACGCTGCCCATCTCGGCTGGGGTCACACTCTATGTCGCCGCCACCGACCTGCTGCCCGAAGTCAATCGCGAAGGCGGCTGGCGCAATTCCTTGATGTTCTTTGTTGGCGTAGCGCTCTTTTGGGGCGTGCATTCCCTGTTTCATTGAGCAGCAGTGCGTTCATCCTGGCGATGACCGCAGGGGCGACAGGCCTTTGCGTTTGCCTCACTCAACCTTCATCCGCTTCGTCAGCGCCACCGCCCGCGCTCAATCCGTGCTGCCGACGCGCCAACGCATTCAACTGCCGCTCAGCTTCGGCAAAACCCGCATACAACCGCTCAGCCGCGCGAAAAGCTGGCGTATGCGCCTGCCGCCGGCCATTGACCAGCGGGCTGCCGTGCTGTTTGTGCAGCAGCTCGTGATACATCACGTAATCCAGCAGATGGTTTGAAACGCCCGGATCGTCCAGCGTCACCGAAACCATCACCGTGTCGCGGCTGGGCTGGTAATGCGCGAACTTGCGCGCGGTCAGCGTGCGATTCCAGACCAGCACAGGCCGCGCCATACGATTGCCGAAATAGGCCGCATTGACGCGCGCGAAACTCGTCTCCAAATCATGCGCGCGCCCTTGCGTCGGCGACGCGGGCGGCGTGGCAAAGGCTTCCAACTCGAACAGCACATCCGTGAATTCTTCGGTGTCCGCAAAGGCGCGATAAGCGTGTTCAGATTCTGACCCAGGCTGCCCCAACGCGCATTGCAGCAACGCCCGCCACAATTGCTGATCACCGTTTTGAAAGCCGATGTGCACCCGCAACAACATCGCGTTGTGGTATTCGCGCCGCCGCCACAGCGCGCTCAGGTTGACCAGATGCAACAGCAACGGACGCTTTGGCGCAGGCGGCAACAACTCCCGCGCAACCGCCCGCGCGCGGGCCAACGCGTCCAAGTGCGCGGCCAACGCTTCAGCACTGCTCAGCAATTTCAGCCAGCAATAAATCTGCCGCGAGGGCGCTTCCAACCCCGCCGGCGTCTGCCCGTACTGCGCGCAGATGCCTTCGATAGCCGTTGCCTGCTGCTCGAATTCGCCCATCAGCCGCGTGCGCGCCGCCGCAACCGTCAACCACTCATCCAACCGCTGCCACAACCGGTCGGCGAAATACTCGCGCGTCTTGACGACGTTCTTGATGCGCAACGCAGTTGGCGCAGGCGCCACAGCACCCGCCGCGCGTTGCGGCAAGTTGTTCAAATCCAGGTCGCGCAAAAACAGATAGGTCCGGCGCGAAGGCGCAGGCAGATGGTCAACCGTCACGCCGTGACGACGGCAGATGGCTTCGACTTCGCGCACAGTGTTTTGCACTTGGCGTTTGAACGGCTCGACCTCATTCGGCAACAGTCCGGCTTGCAACTGTGCGCGCACATGATTGAAGACGCTGACCAGTCCGTTGATTCTCATTGCTGTACGTAGAAAATTGCGGGCGCTGCGCGAGGCCAGCGACACCGGGAAATTTCAGCGGAAAAGCTCGTCCACTGGAAAGCGCCAACCGGGCACAGCGGGTTCGGCTTCGGCAAGCTCGCCGCGCTGATAAATGATTGGTTGATCGGGCGCGGCGGCGCGATAGACGCGCACTACGTCGTCGCTGAGCAAATCCACATCCCAAACGACAAGCGTGCCAGTGGCAAAATAGTCGCGGCGTTTGGCGGCCAACGCATTTTCGGCGGCTTGGCCGTAATCGTTCTCGCTGCGCACTTCGACGGCGAAAGCAGGCGCGCCGTCATAAAACTTCATCGTGACCTCTCCCAGCGACCACGCCACATCAGGGCTGAATGATGCGCGGTGTGGCAGATCAACCAGAAAACCGACGTTATCGTTCACGGCGTGACCGCCTCCGTGCGCGAGTTCGTGGTCATCGAGGCTGCGCCAAATCCGGCTGCTGGCTCTGCCGGGCTTTCCTCCTGTAGGCATAAAACGTACCACCTCCCCGTTGATCAATTCGGCCTTGCCGTGTTCAGGCACGCGATACAAATCCGCGACCGTGGCACGGCTCTTCATCCTGACTTTAGTGCTCATACAAAAACTCCTATTGCGGCAATCTCAAGCCGGGCCAGTATAGCCGAGCCGGCTTAACCAAACGAAGAGGTCAGGCCAATTGCCTACTTGTCCTGCCACACCGGCACACGCCCCACCGGCCACAGCGCGCCCGCCGTTTCCAGCGAACTGTCCACTTTCGCCCAATCAACCACTGCCAGAAATATTTTCAACGCCTGAGCCTTTTGCCGCGGATTTTCCGCGTTAGGGGATGTCGCAAGCGAAGACTGCTCATGAGTGGTGACTTGAAAACTATTGTCTCCAGCCTGCCGCCAAAACGATTTGGTGTAAGCGGGCCGTGTCTGAAAGGAGCCGCATATGCAAAAGATGCAAAGTTCTGTTCGCCATTCCCAATTGTTCTTTCCGAAATCCGTCTGGCGCGCTTGGCGCTGGTTGAGCGTGCCGTTATGGGTCTGCTTCTTTTTCGTCGCGTGGGCGCAGGCGCAAAACCGGCGCGCGGATACGGCGGCTTCGTACATCGAGCGCGGCAATCAATGGCTTGCCAAAGGCGAATACGCGCGCGCCGAAGCTGATTTCACGCTCGCCATCGCCACGGATCCACGGCAAGCCATTGCGTATTACAACCGCGCCAACACACGCTACCGGATGGGCCAATTAACCGAAGCGTTGGCCGACTATGACCGCGCGCTCCAACTTAACCCACGCATGGTTGAGGCATATGTGGATCGTGGCGGCGTAAGCTATCTACTCGGTGATTTTGACGGCGCGTTCAGCGACAGCAACATGGCCATCGAACTCAAGCCGAAGCTCGCCGTCGCCTGGGCCAATCGCGGAGTGGCACGCAGCTACAAAGGCGACTATACGGGCGCGCTGGCCGATTTTAACCGCGCCGTGAAACTCGACCCGCGCAACGCCGAAACCTACAACAATCGTGGCGTAGCGCGCTTCCATCTGAAAGATTATGACGGCGCGCTCAGCGATCAAACCCAGGCGCTCAAACTCCGGCCCGGTTACGCCGAAGCCTTCAGCGACCGGGGCGCGGCGCGGCAGTTCAAGGGCGACCTGGACGGCGCGCTGGCCGATTATAACCAAGCTATCAAGCTCAATCCGCGCTTTGCCGACGTCTGGTTTAATCGCGCTGCCTGCTGGCAACGCAAAGAAGAGTGGGCGCGCGCCGAAGCCGATTTCACCGAGTACATCGCGCTCAAACCGCAACACGCCGATGCTTACGCCCAGCGTGGAATTGTGCGCTTGCGGCAAGGCCGCGGCGTTGAAGCGCAGCAGGATTTCGAGCAATGCCTGAGGTTGAAGCCAAGCTTGCGGCAATCGCTGGAACAGATGATTGAAGCAGCGAAACAACAAATGGCGCGGCTTCGCTGACAGCTATTTGAAGTTGCTGATCAGTACCACATCGCTATTGATCGAGCCACGCGACAAGGCGAGTTGTTTGCCGTCGCGCGACCACGCGAAATTGAAGATGAACTGCTCTTTGAAAGCGGTCAGTTGTTTCGGCGGGCTGCCATCGAGCGGCTGTGCCCAGAGGTTGGAGACGCCGCCGCGCGTGACCGCATACGTCAGCGCGCGCCCATCACTCGTCCAGCGCAGGTGGTGATTTGTTGCTGGCTCAACCGACTCGATGAACTTCGGTGGCCCGCCGTCAAAGGGAATGAGTACGATCTGCCAGTGTGTGCGCTCATCCCGGCGGTAATTGCAGGCGATCAGTTTGCCATCCGGCGAGAGCGACGGCAGCCAGCTAATATCCTCCGTCAGCCGCACCGCCGGGCCGCCGTCGAGCGGCGCTTTCCAGAGCGCGTTCATAATGCCGGGACTGAACGTGCGATAGACCAGCCAGCGCCCATCCGGCGAAGACTGCGGAAACCATTCTCCGTCGCCACTGGTCATTGGTTTGGCGTTGCTGCCGTCCATTTCCATCCGCCAGAGATTGAAACGACCGTCGCGATTGACGCCCCAGTCAATGTAACGGCCATCCGGCGAAACGGCGGGGTCAATGTGATTGCGCGCGGCGCTGGTCAATTGCTTGTGGCTGGTTCCATCCGCCGCCGTAATCCAAATATGCGGGTCACCGCCGGCTGCCGAGCGGTAGACGATCCGGCCATCGGGCGTCCAGTCCAACCCGCGCACGCCGTCTTCACGGCCCGCGCCGGTCGTGAGTGGCCGGAGGCGGCTGGCGTCTCCGGTGGGCGCGACCTGCAGATTGATGAACCGGTCAGAGCGGACGGCCACCAGCCTGGCACCCAGCTTAGCATCCAGCCTATCTGGGCCTGCCGTCAGCGATACACTCTCATAATCACACAGCTCAGTAGTGACTTTGCGCGCTTCGCCCTCGGGCCAGGACAGGCGCCAGATTTGCGCTCCGGCCGGCTCGTTGATAGTCAGGAACAGCGCCGAACCATCTTCATTCCAGGCGAGCCGCCCAAGCTGCCCCCATCTGTTGCCGGCAGTTCCCGCTTTGCCTCCGTATTGGGGCCATTGCCAGGAGCCAGGCGCTTGTTCCGCGCCATCGGCGACCCGCACGAGTATTACGCTGGCTGAGAAGCCCACACCCCAATTCAAAATGCCGCAGGCGATGAATTTGCCGTCCGGCGACCAGGCCAGCCCGCCGTTGCTAATCCCCCTCGGTGGCTTGCTGACCGCGAGTCTTCGCTCTTCCGCGCCATCCGCATTGGCAATCATCAGCGCGTGTTCGGAAAAAGCCGGGGCGACATAGCGCACAAACGCCAGTTGATCCCCATCAGGAGAAAGCGTGATGGGGCTATCCACATCGGAAAGCAGCTTGCGCTCCGCGCCGCCCAGGACGGGCTTGCGATACAGCGTCCCGGTCGAGGCGTTCTGTTCGTCCCTGACGTAATAAATGAAATTGCCGTCGCGCGAGAACGTGAGGCCGCGATAGCTGACTTCGGCGGGTGGCAGAATCTGCTCATCACTCGTGGTTGCTACTTGAATGAGCCAGAGACTCTGACGACCCGCCTCGTCCTTTGCATAAGCCACATACTTCCCGTCAGGCGAAACCGCCGCTTGCACCGCTTTGCCTGTATGCGTCAGCCGCGCGATTTGCAGCGCCGACGCGGCGGTGTCGGGCTGTTGACGTCCGTGCCGTTGTAAGAGCCAGTAAGTAATGCCCGTGCCGAACGCCAACAGCAACGCCAACGTCAGCAGCACAGCACGTTTATGCTGCTTGATTTCGCCCAGCAGATATTCGGCGCTTGAGGCGGGCTGACTGACGACCGCCGCGTTATGGCTGTCGGCGCGCGCCGGTTTCGCTTCGGTCGCCGCTGACTGCTTGAGCGCGTTGAGATCGGCCAGCAAATCTTTCGCCGTTTGGTAACGCGCCGCGCGCTCCTTTTCCAGACATTTCCGCACGATGCGTTCAAGCTCTGCCGGCGCGTCCGGATTGAACTGCGCCAACGCTTCCGGTTGCGCGTGCAGGATGCGATCCAGCGTCTCGACCGTATTGGCTCCGGCAAAGGGCAAACGCCCCGTCGCCATTTCGTAAAGCACCACGCCTAAACTGAACAGGTCGGAACGCTGATCCACCTCGCGCCCCAATGCCTGCTCAGGACTCATATACGGGACGGTGCCCAGCACCACGCCGGGATTGGTTTGTTGCAGCGTGCTGACGTTGCTGTCTGCGGACGGCGGGCGCGCGATTTTGGCTAAACCGAAGTCGAGAACTTTGACCTGTCCGCGCGGCGTGAGCATCACGTTTGCCGGTTTGAGGTCGCGGTGGGTGATGCCTTTGCCGTGCGCTTCGTCCAACGCATCGGTGATCTGGCTGCCGATGGCGACGATTTCAGCCACGGGCAGTGGCGCGCCGTTGATCCGCGCGGCCAGCGTTTGCCCCGCGACATATTCCATTGCAATGAAGCGCACACCGTTCGCTGCGCCGATTTCATAAATGGTGGCGACGTGCGGATGATTTAAGGCGCTGGCGGCTTTGGCTTCGCGCACAAAGCGGCGCATACGTTCGGCGTCTGTCGCCAGATCGGCGGGCAGGATTTTCAAGGCGACGGTACGGTCAAGCTGCGTGTCGCGCGCCTGATAGACTTCGCCCATCCCGCCTTTACCCAGCAGTGAGAGGATTTGGTAATGGTTGAGTTGTTGTCCGGTGAGAGATGTATGCGCGGCCAGGAAATCAGCAGCGACTTCGTGCGCGGGCGTCTCAATGAAGCTGCCGGCTTGTTCATACCCCGCGAGCAGCTTCTCGACTTCACCGCGCAACGCGTCATCGCCCACGCAGGCTTGCGCCAGCCAAGCAGCGCGCTCACTGCTATCGCGTTCGAGCGTCTGTTGAAAGACTGCTTTGACTTGTTGCCAGTGTTCGGGGGTCATCGCTTCATTCGTGTTTGAGTTGGTTGTAGAGCCAGGCTTTGGCCGTATTCCATTCGCGTTTGACGGTGGCGGGCGAAATGCCCAGCACTTCCGCCGTCTCCACAATGCTCAGTCCGGCGAAATAACGCAACTCGACGAGGCGGCTCTGTTGCGGGTCAAGCGCGGCCAGTTCCGCCAGCGCATCATCGAGCGCGACCACTTCGGCAGCTTTTTCTTTGGTCTTTCCGGCAGCCTCGTTCAGCGAAAGCTTGAGCGCGCCGCTGCCCCGTTTGGCCGCGTGTTGGGTGCGCGCGTGATCCACCAGGATGCGCCGCATCAACTGCGCCGCCACCCCGAAAAACTGCGCCCGGTTCTGCCAATCGGCGTGTGTCTGATCAACCAGCCGCAAATAAGCTTCGTGCACCAGCGCCGTCGTTTGCAGGGTGTGGCCGGGATGCTCGCGGCGCAGATAGGCGGCGGCCAGCCGGCGCAATTCGTCATAAACCAGCGGCATCAATTGATCGAGCGCCTGCTGATCTCCGTTGCGCCAAGCCAACAACAACTGACTCACATCCAGCGGTGGCTGGGCCATCTGACCTCTCAGTATGATCGGGAAAATCTGCTTAACGGTGTGGGACAAGTACCAGCTTGACCGCGCCGGTTACTGCCAAATAGTCAGGCTGGAAATGATTGATTGACGCGCCAAGTGAATGTTCAGAATGAAGCGCGTTTGCTCTGAATGCGCGCCTTCACCCGTTCGACAATTTCCGGCGAAAGTTCGGATTTTGTCTCAGCCGGTTCGCGCTCGGCCAGGATTTGGTCAAGCTCTGCTTCCGGCACGTTGCGTAAACTTGCCACCAGATTGTTGAACGACTCCTGTTGTTGTTGCGCCGCCTCCGGCGGGAGCGCTTCCTTTCGATAATGAAACGAGGCCCGCTGACTCAATGCCGTCAGCACATACTGCGTCAGCGCAACGCCTTCGCTGCGCGCCTGCGCTTCAAGTTGCTGATGCAAGGTTTCAGGCAATTCCAGAGTCAATACGCTCATTGCAATCCTCCCGCGTAACTCAACTTTGATCGGCCAGCGCCACCACCGCTTCAGCCGGTGTCATCACAACCAAACCAAGCGATTTTTGCGCGGCACGAAAATCCTTGCCGTTAAACGTCACCACCGGCGCTCCGGCAGTCAGCGCGCAATCAATGACATGCTCGTCACCCGGATCAGGCGAGCTTGGCCGCCAAGTGTAATAGGTTGTCACGCGCTCCGCTCGCATCAGCAAAACTTGCAACAATGGCTCAAGCGCCTGCCAACGGCCTGGCGACAACTTGCGTGCCAACACGTCTTCATACTCCAAGGCCAGCGTATTCGACACGCAAGCCTGTAGCAATCCGACGCGCCAAGCCTCCACCAGCAAGCCGCAGTCACCGCCTTGTTTGGTGATGCCTTCGAAAAGCACGTTGGTGTCAATCACGGCTCGCATTGCTTCACTTTTCACTGCGCCATTTCGCCAAGCATGCCATCAATGACGTGGGGGGACAAGCGAACCCCCCCGGTGGGGGAGCCCAAAGAGGCAGAGGGGGTTTTTTTATTGCAAAAAACCCCCCCCCCCCCCCCC
>JANOWX010000611.1:0-1922 GCA_031418175.1 Acidobacteriota bacterium
AAAATCCTCGTTACAAAGTAAACCTGCAGTTCAAGAAAGACCTATCACGACCAAGCTGACAGCGGCGCCGCGCACGCTTACATGGAAACCGCCGCCAAGTACGCCGTCAAAGAACCCTTCAGCGTGCCGCCCGACAGCTATTTCGTAATGGGCGACAGCCGCGACAACAGCGTGGACAGCCGCTTCTGGGGCGCCGTGCCGCGCAGCAACGTGATCGCGCACGCGCTCTATGTGCACTGGTCGTACAACCGCAACGACCCTGAGAATAAGGATTACGGCTTCGCGCCGCTGAACGTGCTGCTCAACACGCATTGGCGGCGCTCGGGCACGGCGATCAAATAATGCCCGCCCACCAAGACACACGAAGGGGCACGAAGAAAACCAATTCTCTTCGTGCCCCTTCGTAATGAAGGTCTTTGCTTGAATTCAAAACAACACACGACTTGGAAAGTTATGACAGCGGAGCCCTTTCCCAACACAAAGGGACAAAGATTCAAAGGTTCAAGGATTGAAGAATAGCAAGTCTTCACCACCAAATAAGTCTTTGCCCCTTTGTTCCTTTGTCCCTTTGCGATGAAAAAGGCTTCCCACTTCGTAACCTTCCAAGTCATGACAACACCCGAAAGGAAATTCATCTGCTATGCGATTACGCGCTCGCTTGCTTGCATTCATCTCGTTGTTTGCCGCGCTTGCATCCGTCTTTGCGCAAACACCCCAGAACACCGAAACCTATCCGACCCACCCCGATTCGGTTGTGCAACCGGGCGTGCCAAAAGGCGAAGTGCTCAAGTTCACGTTCGATAAATCCAAAATCTTCCCCGGCACCTGGCGCGAGTACTGGGTCTACATCCCCGCGCAATACAGGCCCGATCAACCGGCCTGCGTTTATGTCAATCAGGATGAAGTGCAATGGGACGCGCCAGTCGTCTTCGACAATCTGATTCACAAAAAAGAGATGCCCATCACCATCGGCGTCTTCGTCAGACACGGCAAGGTGAATGCCGTTGATGCCAACACAGCGCTCGACCGTTTCAACCGCAGCTATGAATACGACGGCTTGGGCGATGCCTACGCGCGCTTCATCCTGGAAGAAATTTTGCCCGAAGTGGAAACCAAGAAAGTGAGCGATGGCCGCGCGCTGCGCCTATCCAAGAACGGCAATGACCGCGCCATCGGCGGTTCGTCGAGCGGCGCGATTGCGGCTTTCACCGCTGCCTGGGAACGGCCCGATGCGTTCAGCCGCGTGTTTAGCGCGATTGGCACCTATGTCGGCTTGCGCGGCGGCGACCGCTATCACACCTTGCTGCGCAAGTACGAACCGAAACCGTTGCGCGTCTTTTTGCAGGGCGGCGCGAATGACAACAACAGCTACGGCGGCGACTGGTGGATGGCCAATCAGGCGCTGGAACGCGCGCTGATCTTTGCCGGCTATGAAGTCAACCACGTCTGGGGCGAAGGCGCGCACAACGGCAAACACGGCACGGCGATCTTTCCCGACGCAATGCGCTGGCTGTGGCAGGGCTGGCCCGCGCCCGTCAAAGCGGGCAGGTCAAAAAATCCGACGCTTGGCGCGTTGCTCATTCCTGGCGAAGATTGGCAACTGGTGGGCGAGGGCTACAAATTCAGCGAAGGCCCGGTGGCCAACGCCAAGGGCGAAGTCTTCTTTGCCGATGGTTCCAGCAACAACATTTGGAAAGTCGCATTGGATGGCAAACTGAGCGAGTTCGCCACGAATACGCAGGGCATCTTTGGCATGGCTTTCGGCCCTGACGGCAAGTTATACGGCGCGGCAGGCCGCATAGATAAAATCACCGCGTATGACCCAGCCGGTCAAATGACCGTGCTGACCGAAGGGGTGAAAGGCAACGATCTGGTCGTCGCGCACAACGGCAACATGTATGTGACCGATCCCAAGGGCTACG
>JANOWX010000612.1:0-22454 GCA_031418175.1 Acidobacteriota bacterium
GTGTTCACCAAGGTGGAGGCAACCTACCCAACAACTTATACTCATACCTACCTGGATGGATTCGGGAGAACGGTTGGTATTGAGAAAGACCATCCTAAGCCAGAGGGGCAAAGGTCCAGTTACCAAGAGTTCACCTACGACAGTATGGGGCGGTTGTTTCAGCAATCCAATCCAACTGAAATCAATCCTGGCAATCTGTACACGGCGGTGGGAGACGATGCCACGACTGGTTTCTTCTACACGGAGCAAACCTATGATTGGCAGGGCAAGCCACTGATCACCAAGCTTCAGGACGGCTTCACTACCAGACAGCTTATGTATAGCGGCTGCGGCTGCGCGGGCAGTCAGACGGTGACGGCATTTGATGAGGTTGGGCGCAAGAGTGACGTTACATTTGATGGGTTTGGGCGGACTGCGCAAGAGCGTACCTACAATGGGACGAACGTGTACACAACCACAACGAACAGCTACAACGTGCGCGATCAATTGGAGGCCAGCGACACGAATGGGCAGGTCACCACCCTCAGATATGACGGACACGGGCGCTTAGCCCAGCGCGAGTTGCCCATCTTTCACGGCACCACGCAAAGCGCCACGCCTTACTTGAAGTATGAATACAATGCCGACGACACCGTTTTTACGATGAAGGATCCACGCGATCCCATCACCACTTATTCGTATAACAAACGTAAGCTAGTGACGAACATTAGCTACAGCGGCGGTGGTAGTGGTGTTAGCCCCTTAACGATGGATACGTATACCTACGACGAATTAGGCAATGCATTGACAATAGCCAATGGTGTAGTTTCAAAGAGTTACACTTACAATCAGTTAAGCCAGATAACTTTAGAAACTCATCAATACAATAACCCTGCACAAACTTTTACGCTTGGTTACGAGTACAATTTAGCTGGGCAAGTCAAAAAGATAACCGATCCTTGGGATGCTAGTACTACTTACACCTATAACAAAGCAGGTCAGGTAGTAGGCGCGAGCGGTAATGCGACAGGTCAGGTTTATGGAAATTTCGACACCTACAACAACCAACTCATCACACAATTCGCCGCCAATGTGAAATACCGGGCGTGGGGCGGACTGTTATCATTTACCAACGGTGACATTGCCGCGAAAGCCAATTTCTCATTGGATTACGACATGCGCTTGCGCCTGAAACATTTTGAAGTTGGTGGAAGAGTCACCGAACACACTTACTATCCGGATGGGCGCGTGCAAAACGTGACTGATTTATATCATCGCCCGCCTGCGTTCAGCACCAACTTCGACCGGCACTATGATTATGACCACGTAGGGCGGCTGACGAACGCTACGGCTGGCAGTGGCGCCGGTAATCCATACTCAGTGGCATATACCTATGATTTTTGGAACAAAACAACATCACGGACAGGCAATCTTTGGAGCAATTCCTTGCCGAGCTTCAATGCCAACTATGACGTCAATGGACGCGACACAACCATGACTTATGACGCGATGGGCAATGTCATTGACCCTTATCTGGCGACGTCAACCAATCCACCGATGGGTTACGATGCGGCTGGGCGATTAGCTGTCTCGAAAACCCAAGTTGGGGGGCAAGTGCCGACTCAACGCACTCAACAGTACGGCTATGATGGCAGCGGATTGCGTGCGCGCACCATTAGCACCACCGATACTCCCCCCAACACTCAAACAGGGTATGAAATCCGTTCGAGCGTGCTTGGGGGAGTAGTCATTGCCAGTACCGGAACAAATACAGCCAATCGGAATGTTTACATTTACCTAAACGGTGAGCGAATTGCCATGCAAGAGCAATACCTGGATGGAGCCGGTGGTTTGCACAGATTCGTTAACTGGGAATACAAAGAACCGGTGATAGGCAGTTTTCAATCCCATAGCCGGCGCAACCAACTAAAATTTGGCACCAATCAGATTGAAACGGTCGTATACGGGCGTGATGATTTGTTTGACCCGACGGGTGGGTGGCTTGGGACGGTTGACCCCAATATGATCTATTCTTATGAATTGCCTTGGAGCTATAGCCTGATTGATGATTACGACGGAGGATGTTACGTAGATCAGGTGCGCACGCCGTGCAGTATTGCGTTGGGCTTGCTTAACAGTGAAGCTGCTGCTCAGGCGCCGTGGAACCCATACGGGAGCATATGGAATCCGGTGACCCAGCAAAATGAGTTGGCACGCTACACGATTGATTGGGACAATGGGTATCACGGCTTTGTGCCGCTAGGTGCGACGTATGGCGGGGATGGCACGTGGAGTTGGAATCGGCCTGGGCAGCGAACTGGGCCACGTTATGCGGAAGAAGAATTGGGGTTTGATGGAAAACTACAAAGCATTCGAGATAAAATTGCGGACTTAGCCATAAAATATGTGGGCAGTAAACTGTGGCTGGAGGGCGTTGTTAAGAGTGGGGTACCTGTCGGTCAAAACAAATGCAACATCTTCGTAAACGATGTCATAACAGAGGCGGGAGGGGCACCCCCTCTTGTTCCATACAAAAATGATGGTGGACTGCGTGGCGCATTAAAAACCTTGTTCCTTCGAGGTCCAAGTGCGTCCGAGTGGGGTAACGCAGCTATTAGCGTGTCCGGATGGGAAGTAGTGAGAGATGGTAGCCTGTTGCGAGGTGATGTTATTGCAGTCAGTCGCTCAGATGGTACGGGTCACCTGGGGTTTTACGCGGGACAAGTAACACCTAGCACAGGCACTATCTCTGCTAATGCTCACGAAAGTCCAAAAGGGATAATAACCAATACAGCTTGGGGATTTCGCCCAGGAGAAGATGACACAACGCAACGAATCGTTAGAAGATATGTTGGAGCACCCAGAAGAGATCCTTATTCACCTGGCATACCAAGAGGAGAATTTTGCGACCAGTAAACATTCGACGTTCAGATTGATTCAGAACGGGTTGAAGTAGGAGGAGATATGCGATGGCTTTGTAGTTCGCTTTGTGCTGCTTTGTTGGTTGTGGTTGCCATAGGCTGCACAATGATTGGAAGGGCAGAAAACAGGATTGAAATGTTGTTTGAGGCTGCGAGGCAGGGAGATATTTCAAAAGCTCAGAAGCTAATTAAGCAAGGCGTTGACGTTAATTCCAGGAACGGCCAAGGCTTGTCGGCACTTTTTTTTGCTGCCAGCGCCGGAAGATCTGAGATGGTTAAGTTCCTGTTGCGAGAAGGAGCAGACCTGAAAATTAAAGACAAGGAGGGGAAGACTGCTCTTTGGTCTGCGGCTATAGGTGAAGATGATAGCGGTGCAACAGTAAAAACGTTGCTTGAAGCAGGCGCTAATCCGAACGATATAGATAATTGGGGAGCTACCCCACTGCTTAAGGCTGCCGACTTCGGTTACTTCGCCAATGTGGAGGCTCTGCTTAAATCTGGTGCCAATGTTAACGTGAAGAGTGGTTACGGGTACACGCCTCTTCTTCTCTGGGTTTCGTGGGGCGGCTTAGAAACAACGAAGCTACTTTTAAACTATGGTGCAGAAGTAAATCATCAAAATAACGATGGCACAACCCCGCTCATGACAGCGGCTATTGGAGGACATGTTGAAATAGTTCAATTACTCTTGGAAAGAAAGGCTAACCCCAATATTCGAAATATCAATAAGAAAACAGCTTTGGAATTGGCCGAAGAATTTAACCGAGAAAATAAGAATGAAGGCGCATATCTCAAACGTGAAGAAGTAATCAGAATCCTTAAACCCGTTACAAAATAGAATGCAGGCCAACCCGTCAACAACAAATTTCGCGCCGCTCATCCCGCCAACGCTTCCGCCTGTACCTGTTCGTGCCATTGCGTGCGTCGCCGCCGAATTAGCCCATAGCCCTCACCCGCGCGCACAAGCGTTCCGGCAGATCCGTGCGGGCGAGCAGTTCAGCGCCAGAAAAGCTGGAACCTTGCCCACTGCACTTCCCCGCCAAACCTGAACTTGCTATTTTTGGCGACGTCAAGCAGCACTTTGCTTGACGTTGAGAGCCGACCAAAGGGGGGCTGAAAAATGTCTGTGACCATGCTAGAGACGATGAAGCAACAAAGCAGCGCGCTCACCAAACAGCAACAAGCCGAGTTGGCGCAGTTTCTGCTGAAACAAATGGAGCAGGACAAAGTTCAAGTTGCGGAACTGCTCGCGCCAACGTGCGAGGTTGTGGCAGCCGAAGAGCGGCGGCGGCTACACGCCGAATGGCTGAAAGCGCATCGCGAAGAATATGCCGCACGGTATGTCGCACTGGATGGCAACCAGTTGGTCGGACAGGGACAGACGCCGGCTGAAGCTCACGTGCAGGCGCGGCAAAACGGCGTGGGTCACCCGTTTCTTGTCCGGCTGACTTCAGAAAACGCAAGGCCCTTTGGAGGCTGATAGCGATGCCCTATCAATTGAGCTTCGAATACCTGGTGAGTTATGACGCGGGCGTGCCTGGCATCCGCGTTGAGGTGCAGTTGGGGCTCAGTCACGACCGCGTTACGTAATCGGCTAAACTCGACACTGGCGCAGAGAATTCAATCTTCGCGCGCCAGGTCGGCGAACAACTCGGCCTGTAGATCGAAAACGATTACCGGCAATGGTTCAGCACCGTAACTGGCAGCTTCCTTGCCTTTGGCCATGAAGTGACGTTGAACATTGCGGGGATTGAATTCGACGCGCAGGTCTTCATTGCCAAAGACGAGTCCTTCCAGCGCAACGTCATTGGCCGTTATGGCGGGCTGGATCATTTGCGCATCGGGTTGGTTGATTACGAGGGCAAGCTTTATTTGAGCAGGTATGGCGAGGAATAGCGGCATCGCTTTATACGGGTGTCGCGGCCGCCCTCGCTCACAGTCGGGCTGCGGACACAGCAACGCACAAACTCTGCACAAAGCGGTTCACGGCTTGACTAACTCTCGAAAGGGCCTGCTCCCCGTGGCCAAGATCACGCCCTGCTCATTGCGCAATTCATAAGCGACGTTCCCGTTCGTATCGCCTGCGGGCGCCAGGAAGGGCAAGCGCCCTTGTTTCGTGGTCATGATCGCCTGTTTGGTATCGGACGTGCTGGCCGTGTGAATCGTCATCGCAATCATCCCCAATGGCTCGCGCGCGATGATCTCGAACTCGATGGTGACGTTTTCTGCTGTCTCGGCGACCTGGCGTACAATGACTTTGACATCGCCGGGCTGGGTGGATTCTTTTTTCGCGTCTGGTTTTGGCTCGGCGTCGTTGGCTCCGCCCTCGGGTTTGTCTTTCGGATAATTGGCCGTCTCCAGCACAACTTTTTCACCGGGTCGTGGTTGCCGGAGCCTGCCGTCATCCACTTCTTCCCCCTGCGCTTCGATGGGCACATCGCCGGGCTGGCCTGCCGGATTCGGGGCAATGTTGCGTTGCATCCGGTTTTCGGCAATTACCTGTTGCCGTCCGCTTTGCCCAAAAGCCCCATTTTGCGTCAAGAGCGGCGCGCCCAGTTCGTCCTGCACCGTCAGCAAGTAACTTTTGCCACTGCCTGGCAACGGGAATTCCTGTGTTTGGCCCGGCCCGATTTCGATCTGCATGGGCGGTTGCGGGCGCTCGTGTTCGCCATCGCTGAGCGTCCATTTGACTGTGCCGCGAAAGGCGTGGCGGCTGTTGCGATTTTGCAGCGTCACCAGCAACTGGCCGTCTTTGGCTTCGATGACGCCCTGCAACATCGGCGGGCCAAATTCCTTGAAATCGTCGAGTTCGATTTCGTCTTGATGTTTTTGCTTTGCGGCTGAACGTTGCATGGTTGGCTGGGGCGCGGGAACAAGCAGTGGCGGGGCCGCCGGATCGGGCGCGCTGACGGGATTGCCGGTGATCAAATAATCGGTGGGCGGCGGCGCATTGACTGCGGCACTCGCACTCGCATTTTTGCCTGAATTACGAAGCTGCACGCGATTGGCTGCGGCGTCTTTGCGTTCACTTAAAAGGGCGCGCTCCGGCAGGGCGTGTCCGCTTGGGCCGTTGGCCGCGCCGGGCGCTTCGTAACGAAAAACGAGGTACTCACGAATCAGTTTCGCCTGCGCCAGCTTGCGCCCGAATTCAGCCGCTTGTTGTGTGTTGGCGAATAGGCCGCCGACACGCACGCGGTAATAGACGCCTTTGCCCGCGATTGCGGTCTTGATCCAATACGAATGCAAGCCCCGCTCGCGCAAGCTATTGACCAGCGCATCCGCTTCAGCCGTCGTCTGCACCGCGCCGACTTGCACGGCAAACCCGTCTTGCGCCCGCACCTCAGCCGTTGCGCCCGCCCAGAGCGCCACACACACACACAACCAGAGAGGCCGCACCAGTGCCATCATCGCGTTCCTATTCAACTTTCCACGCGGCCCCGCCGGTCAGTTTTGAACAAAGAAACCAGGGAAGCCGATTGATTCAAGAGCAACCGAACCGCAGCGCGCGGGATGCAAGGACTTGCCGGGCTCGGAAACCAGGTTGGCCAACTTCGCTAAGCTCATGCCGCAAGGTTATGGGTGAATACCTCCGCACCTTTTTCAACTGTCGGGAATTGCCTGGCGCACGGTGAGAGTGACGCAGGCTTATGTGTGTAGCAATGATCTGCGGGGCATCATCTTTTCAACTCGGGTTTATAAGCTCGGGGTTCGGATCGGTTCAAAGCAGGGATGCTTGTTCGGGATGAGGATTGAGCGCGGGATACGAAGGGGCAAAGCAACTCAATCACGGCGGGCACTATAACAAACTCGCCAGGGCTTGCCTACAGCGTTTTCCTGACGAGGTTAACGGTTCAGTCACCAGCCCAAGCCAAGACAGCAAACGCGAAAGCCACTGCCGCACGCCCAGCCAGGACATGCCGCAGTGGCTTTCACGCGGTTGATCTCGGCAAATAGTCTACGGCTTTTTGGCCGCCGGTTTGGCCGCCGGTTTGGTTTCTGCCGGAGGCGGCGTCAATGCCGCCGGGGCTGCCGGAGCAGGCGAAGCAGCCGGAGCCTTGACCATTTCGTGACCAGCGGCTTCCCAAGCCATGTTGCCGCCGAGTAAGGCGCCAGCGTCATTGTAACCGGCTTTTTGCAAGAGCAGCGCCGCACGGGCGCTCGTGTGTTCGGACGGTCAGCTACAATACGCAATGAGGCGTTTGTCTTTGGGCAGGTCTTTGAAATCGCTCTGCTCCAACCGTGCCAGTGGATAATCAATTGAGCCTTTGATGTGCGAGGTCTTATAGGCTTCGGTGCCGCGCACATCAATGATGAGGGCCTTGCCGCTGTCCACTGCGGCTTTGGCTTCGTCAACGCGCACGCGCGGCATGGCGTCCTCGGGGTTTTGCGTCGGGGCCGGAGCTGCTTCGGCGCTTGGGATGGCGCCGTTGGCCGCAGGCAAGGGGCTGGCCACCGCAACCGCGCCCGGAGGCGTCAAAGTTGATGTCGGTTGTTGGCATGCCGTGCCCAACCCGGCCAGCAACGCCACCAGCGCGCCGCGTGATAAAAGGTTGAGTTTGTTCATAGAGTTCATTTCCTCAGCGTGATCCGCGCAGTAAAACCGGGTAGTAAAACCGGGCGGTGTTTAGTGGTTGTTGGTTGCGCTGCGGTCTCTGTCAAAACCGTATGCGGCTTAATGAGTGCGTACATTGTTTTGGCAATGCGGGCGTCAGTGTACACGATGCTTTTTGCAGCGACAATCGCGCGGGCGCACGCGGCCAATCTTTGTGACAATCTTTGTGCCAATCTTTGTGCCAATCTTTGTGCTTGATCTTTGGCCGGGCCTTGGCGATGATGGCGCGCCTGTGCCACTTACCCTGGTCGCCCCGTTTGCAGTAAGCGCCGTGCCCGATTTCCCTACTCCGTTCGCACTCACGCGCGCCCTTACTTACGTTTGAACCCATTGCAGTTTTTTTCATTTCCGAAAGTGTTGAAGAAGCTTCCAAAATTCATTCCAATCTGTTTGTCACTTGTTCTCTTTTCGGCCTGCGTCTGGGAAACCGCCAGCGCGGGCAAGCAAAATCCGCCTGCCACAGCCGCAACTCCGGGACAAGCCGTCGCCACGCCATTAGCCACGCCCAAACCAAACCCTTATGTGGCCTACCTCAACGAAGGAAATTTGTGGGCCATGCGGGCCGATGGCACGGGCCTGCGCCAAATCGGGGTCGCGCCGCAGGGCGAATCCGTCCAGGACTTTCTCTGGTCGCCCAACGGACAGCGTGTTTATTACGCCATCGGCAATCGTTTCTATGATGTAGCGATCGAGACGGGCAATCTGGCGAGCGGCGGCGAATTGACCGCGCCTGCGGGCGTCACGATTGACCGTTTGGAAATGGGCCGGGATGGCCGGACATTGATCGTGCACGCGCTGGATGCCAATTCGGAGGCGCGCCTTTATGCCGTGACCGTGGGCGAACGCGAGGCGCGCGAACTGGCCGTGGACGAATACAACGCGCTGGCCCCAGTCGCCGCGCCCATCATTCGTCAGGTGGGCGAACTGTCGGTTTCGCCCGATGCGCAATACGTGCTGTTCAAAGCAGTCGTGGGCGCAGGCGAGGAACTCTATGTGGCCGAGATCGAAACCGGACGCAAGTGGCAGGTTTCGAATTTAAGCGTGCTCTACGGCTTCGAACCTTCGGCAGAAGCGATGGGCGGGCGCAACATTCTGGAAGCAACCTGGTCGCCCGATGGCCGCTACATCATCTTCAACCCCTCGCAATCATGTTCTGACATAGGCCTCTGTTATGGCCGGCTCTTTCTGGTGGATCGCTGGGGCGGGCCGCAGTTGCAGCTTTCGATTGATATGATGATTTCGCTGCCGTTGGAATGGAATGGCCCGAATACCTTGCTGGCCTATGACGACGGCAGCGAGATCGTCCTCGCAGACACGAACGGTCAAACCAAACGGCTGGCCGATGGCAATCACCCCAAATGGCAGCCGCTGGCCGAATAGTCTCGACCCCGCCGCAAATAGTCGCGGCCATCCTTTGCATAAAAATCAAGCGGCTAACACGCCACCAATGCTGAATCTCTCGCAATGCTCTCGCAATGAATGATGCCGACGCACCCAGATTGGCAATGCGGCAAGCAGTTGTTACACTGCACGCGTTATGGATAAGGCGAGAGTTTTGATCGTTGATGATGAACAGGCGGCCCGCACCGGTTTAAGCGAAATCGTGACGGCCTGGGGTTATGAAACGCGCGCGGCGGGCGATGGGTTGGAAGCCGTCGAAATGGCCGGCGACTTTTATCCGCAGGCCGTAATCACCGACGTGTTCATGCCAAGGCTGGACGGCTTCGGCCTGCTCAAAAAGCTGCGCGAAGAACATCCGGCCACAGCCGTGATCCTGCTCACCGGCCAAGGCACCATCGAAGACGCCGTGCGCGCCGTCAAAGAAGAAGGCGCGTTTTATTATTTTGAAAAGCCCATCAACACGAAACAGCTCAACGTCGTGTTGCAGCGTGCCATCGAGCAGTCTTCGACGCAGCAGGAAAACGTGCGGCTGCGGCGGCAACTGGGCGAATACGGTGTTTTCGGCAAGCTGGTCGGCAATTCGCACGCGATGCGCCAAGTCTATACGACCATCGAACAGGTTTCCAGTTCGTCCGTCTCGGTGCTCATCACCGGCGAATCGGGCACCGGCAAAGAGGTCGTCGCCCAAACGATTCACCAACTCAGCCCGCGCGCCACACGCCCTTTCGTGCCGATCAACTGTTCGGCCATCCCCGAATCATTGATGGAATCGGAACTCTTCGGCCACGAACGCGGCGCCTTCACCGGCGCGGTGGCGCGGCGCGATGGCTGTTTTGAACTGGCCAACGGCGGCACGCTCTTCCTCGATGAAATCGCCGAGATGCCCGTGATGTTGCAGGCCAAACTGCTGCGCGTGCTCGAAGACCGCAAGGTGCGCCGCCTCGGCGGCAGCAAAGAAACGCCGGTGGACGTGCGCGTGCTGGCCGCCACCAACAAAGACCCGCTCGAAGCCGTCCGCAAAGGCGAATTCCGCGAAGACCTGCTCTACCGCCTGAACGTCATCCACATGAAACTGCCGGCCCTGCGCGAGCGCCGCGACGACATCCCGCTGCTGGTGCAGCACATGGTCAAAGAGTTGAGCGACCGCCATCAACGCCCCGCCCGCTTGGTCTCGCACGAAGTGCTGGAAGTTTTCGCCCGCCACCCCTGGCCCGGCAACGTGCGCGAGTTACGCAACGTAGTCGAGCACGCCATCATCATCTGCGACAGCCACCGCATCGAAAAACATCATCTCTCTTCGCAACTTTTCGACGGCCGTTCGTTGCGCGCCGAAGACACCATCACCCTGCCCGTCGGCACTCCGCTGGACGAGGCCGAGCGCCAGATGATTCTCAAAACGCTCATCAAAACCAACAACAACAAGACGCGCGCCGCCGAGTTGTTGCAGATCAGCTTGAAGACGCTGCACAACAAATTGAAGTTGTATCGGGAGGAAGGCGAAGAGTAAGCGCCAAGCCGCAAGACTGGCTTTCACCTCGTTCAGCTTGTTAATCCTGTGTATATCACCTCGAGAAAGAAGTCCATTCAACAATACAAAATCGTCCAGATCACTACTTGATCTCTGGTGTAATCATTTGAGCATCAATCTTTCCTGTGACGACCATTTTCACAGGGTACCCGCCGATATTTGCCGGGATTCGGCGCTTGGCTGCTTCTTCGCGCAGATAGACGATTATCGCAGGGTCGCCAATTTCGTCTTGTCCGATCCCAACTCCGACTACACCGTCAATCGCCATCAACATTTTCTCGTTAGCCAGTTTCGCCTCCGCAATTTTAGACTTAGATGCGGAAGAGATGACATCCTCCGGGTTATAAGGCATCGCAGCGTCTTCGTAATAGCCTACAGGATATGGTGAACCACTCATTTTTGCAGCCTCCTTTTGTTTGAACCTGTCGAAGCTAAGCGCGGGCCACCATAAATCCTTTGAAGGTCTGAGTTCCAAAGATATAAAAGCAAAAAGCGCTAAGATGGAAAAAGAGACAAAAACGTGTCGTCTCTTTTGCCCCCTTGGCGCTTTTTGCCTCCTTTGATCCAACAAATGAACCCTCAAAAGATTAATAGCAGGCCTTATCAGGTGCGAAGCGTCGGAATCAATCACAGATGTCCAGTCTGTGATTGATTCCTTGGAGTCAAATCGCCTTTTAGGTGACGAGCCTGATATCCAACGCGCTCAGCACACGACCAATCTTGTTAGCTATTGTATAGCCCCCACCGCCGGCAAAAAGCAAACCGACTGGGTTGCGGCGGGCGTCCCAAGTCCAGATCAGTGAGCCGGAGTCGCCGCCAGCGCTGAATGGATTCGAGTTAACGCTACGGATTACGATCTGGTCACCGAAGACCGCCACCCGTCCCCCGCCATAGTTAACTCTGATGGTGGCATTGCAATCCACAATTCTACCCGCAGTGAGTTGTGTGGTACGCCCGGTCTTACCGACCAGCGCGCCTACCTGGCAACCAACGGGGATGCTGCTCACGTTAAAGTAGCGCAACTGGCCTGAAGAAACATAGACCAGTTCTTTGCGAACCCGGTCGGGCCAAGCCCAGCCCGTGGCGCAGTCGACGTAATTCACGCCGCCGCTGAAGTTGATGGGGACAAACCGCTCAAGAATTGCGATTTGATCGGCCGGACACCTGCCCCCGTCGGCCGGACCGGGTTGAGTGATGCAATCGCCGAAGGTGGCGCTGTTGGAGTTAGCCAACACGTGGTTATTGCTCAGCACCATCAGGCGGGAGTTTCTTGGCGCATGCAGTCCAATGGATAGACAGCCAAGCGTGCCGGCAGTGATTCGAAAATGTCCGACCGAGACTCCGCCGGGGGCAGGCCGAACTCTGAATCGATGTGGTTGGGCGTCGATAACTCCGGTTACAACTACGTTGATTGGCACCTCATCGCTGCTCGCGGCCGATACACCCATGCTTTCCACGATGATCGCCCTCACCGTTTCAACCGGGACAGCCTCGGTCACATAGACATTTAAGACCGGGGTGCCCGGAGTGACATCTGAGATCAGGGCGTCGTTTGGGAACAACTGGTCGGGGAGTCCCTGCCCTATGCCAACGCCAGTGATGAGGCCGCTCCCCTCAAGAGCATCTTCCGCCTGAACCACGCCGGAGGCGGCGCTGGCGATGAGCTGCCGTTCGATCTCGCTCTTGATTTCCAGGAGGCCTTCATCCACGCCCGACTGCGTGTGGGGTGCCGCATGATATGCGGCTTCCTCTTCCGCCCCCTCTTCGGGTGTGGCAAAAGACTGCAACCCCGCTTCTTCGTATTCGGCTTCGGCACCCGTTTCCTGCCTGGATGACTGTGTGGGAGGCTCGTCGAATCCCTGTGATTGACCCTTTTGCGATTTTTTGCTTCGTTCTTTTCCGTTCATGTTTTTACTCCTATGTTGGATTGTGGCAACTCTTTGACTGAAGAGAGGAGGTCCGCGAGTTGCGTTTCAGACCACCTGGCAGGCTTGCCGTTTGGCGGCCCGCCGCGTATTCACTGAAAGACTTCGTTCAAAATTGCGGCCAGCCGCAGCCCCGCTTTGTGCAACTGCTCGTCCACGATAGGCCGGGTATGGTTGTAATAACTTTGGCCAAGTCGCTTGTTAGCCGGGATGTTTTGATAAGCGTGATCGGTGGCAAGCTTGTGCGCGTCCAGCGCCCAATCCACAAAACTGCCAGCCTGTAGCGCCGCAAGGGCGCTGGGAGTCTGCGGTGGGTTGCTGATGCGATTAGCGGTCCTGTTAAGCCCGCCGCTTATGGTGATAATGTCTGAGTCCCAGACTTTGTGCAGGTTGGAGGACGTGCCAAAGAAAGTCACGCGCACATCGTTGCCGCCGCGATCATGATTGTCAGCGCAATGTAGCGGCTGATGCAGATCACCGATGAAGTGAACCAGGAACTTCAAAGCTTCGTAACGCGCCTGGCGGCTCTCTTGCGGGTTGGCGAGAACAAGCTTGAAGTTTTCCAGCCGCGCGGGGTCTGCCAGGATGGCCCGCGATTCGTCCAGCGCATTGATAATGCAATCGCCGAACGGGGTACGTTGACAATCGCGTGCGGGGTCATAGTTAGAGTGTTCGAGCAATATATCTACGTAATGCCAGCGTTTGGTTTCCGGACGTGAGTTTCGGATCACATCCGCCCAGGTGGAAACGGACTCCAGCGTTTCACCCCGCCGGAGCAGACTGCGAATCTCCCGCCTGGCTTGCGGTGTGAGATTGCGCTCGGCCAGGCGCGCGACGATCTGGTGTCCTTGTGTTCCCCAGGCCAATGCGCTCGACATCGGCTGGCTCAAGCAGCAAACCAACAGCCCCAAGCAAACCTTGTAGCTAATGTGCGACTTTTTCTGATGAAGCATGATTCATGATTCTCCTTATCTCGTTTTCATTTATTGCCAGAACTTCATTAGCCATTGCCTGTTCCGCCGTTACATCCAGAACTTAACTCCCAATATCTCCAGGTATGGTCAGATAGGGGAAGATAAATTCAACAATGTCGTCCAACTCCTTCAGGGAGCGCCGCTCACCATTCACCACATGGGTTATCTGCCCGCGCCAAACCAACTGACCTGCCGCTTCCCCTGTTTCTTCGAGCCAGAACCTGATGACGAAGGAATGGGTTTGTTCTTCCGGTACTTCCACGGCTTCCTCCACCCACAGCCCGCCTACAAGTTGATGCGGACACATCACCACGACTCTGGCCAGAACTGACCAATTCACGAATCGAACGGCAGCAGGAATAACAGGCCCATATCTCTTGCGCGTATGTCTGAGCGTCTCTTGCGCGTATTTTTTATCCGGCAAGACGATTTTTTTCAGCCGGGCGAGTGGCTTGGCCTGCAGCTACCCGGCTGTCACCATTCAATCGAGGCGCATCGAGTTGAACATCACACTGCACCATTCGTTCAAGGTTCGGCAGCAGCGTTTGCAAGCGTGTGAGCAGGGCCAGGATTTCAGACAGACTGGCCGCCGCTGCTCCGGGGGCCGGAGGGATGGGCGGCAAGACCGGTGTTAGTCCCACCACATTGTCTGCCTGTATTTGCTGGTAGAGCGTAGTGGTGAGCTTGCCGGGCGCCACGCCGAATTCTGCTTGCAACGCGGCGGCGCAATGCGCGTACTGGCGGAGCGCGCCGGTGCGGTCGCCGGCCAGATAGCGCAACCGCATTAGCGCCCGGTGCGCGCGTTCATGCGCGTGGTCATAGCGCAGGACGGTCGCGCCATAACTCAAGCCTTGTTCGTACTGACCGTGCGCTTCGCAATATCCCATCAACTTATGCAGCATCGCCAGATACAGATTCCGCAGCCTTTCGCGCTCACACAAACACCAATCCTGATAACAGCCTTCGAGTAAATCGCCCTGATAGAGTTCGACGGCCATCTGCAAAGCTTGCGCTTCCGGCTCGCCAAGCCGCTGGCCGGGTAAGCCCTGAACCAGCGCGAAGGCTTGCTCAAACGTTGCGACATCCAGCCAGAGGTCGGCCTGGGGATTGAAACGAATCCAGTCAGGGTCAACCAACAGAATGTGGCTGGGATCAGGTTGCGAATTCAGTTTGGTCTGAAGCTTCCACAGAGATTGGCGCAGGTATTGGCCGGACTGCGCGGTGGAACTATCACCCCACATGAGCGTTGCCAGGCTTTCGCGTGGGAGCGGAGCAGCCCGATGCAGCAGGAGATAACAAAACAACTCCTGCGACTTGCCGCAAGCAAATTCGTCCAGCACCTGCCCCTTGCACCGCATGCGGAGTTTGCCAAACATGCAGACATTCAGCGTGGACATAACTTTTCCCCTGTTCCCTTGACGGAGACAATGCGCGGAACGCTCCGCCTCCTGGCTTTCAGTGGCACGCCGGGCTACTCATTCTTGCCGTGTCGTAGCACTGCGGTTTTTCATGCCTCAATGAAGTAAAGCGGGATTTCATGCTCAATCATGCCAAGAGGGAAAAATATTTTCTGCGTCTTGCGCTGCGAGGAAACCGTGCTAACGCGTTGACAGGGCAACCGGGCAAACACCTTTCGATTGGCCTTTCCGGCTGTTCGGAATTTATGCTTGCCCCAGCTTCCCTTGCACCTGACTTGGCCAAGCCTTCAACTTGGGACCGCGCACATTATCATCAGCTTTTGTTTTTCGTTTCCGTGTGAATATGCGAAAAACCGGCGAAACATTTCTACTGAAGTTCTGGCAGTGCGAGCAATGGATGTTAAATCGAGGTGTTAGCGCGCGCGTCAGTCGTTCCCGCAGACAATTTCCGCCAGCGCCATACGCGCCGCACATTGCCGGGCCGCAAACTCGCCCAATTGAACTTGCGCAACAACACATACGGCCGCAGCACATAACGCCACGCCAACATATCCTGCCCTGCGTATTGCTGCGCCAAGTGTTCACGGTTGGTGAACAGCAGCGCGCCCAGATTGCCGAGCTTGCGCAGCGGCGCGCGCGAAAAATCCAGGTACTCAAGCATGCGCGCTGTCGCGGCCAGACCCGTTGGCGTTTCGAGCAGCGCCGTTTCCAGCAACAACGCGCAAGCATCCGCGCGTTGGCCGGCTTGATTGAGTTCGGCCAGATCGCCCGTCGCCAGCAAGCGCTCCGCTTGCAAAGCGGCTTCGACCGCGCCGCGAAAGCCGTACTCATCGGCCCAGGCCCGCAACTGTTCAACGACCGCGCCCTCACGCATCAGGATGAAATGCAGATCGGCCAGCGTGCGCAAGATGGCGTGTGTGCTCTGCAAATCCACCAGCGTGTGATGCACCAGATGCAACGCCAACGCAGCGGGCGCTGCCGGTGCGGTACCGCACATTTCAGTAAAGCCAAAATCGCGCCCAACTCGCACAGCGTGAAAGGCGCGCGTATGCAATTCCAGCAACAAGCCGCTCGCGCCGCGCCGTGGGGCCGTGTGATTGAGTTCATTGGCCAGCCGTTGGCGCGGGCGGGCTTTGGTGCGGCCCGGTTCAAGCGCATAACCGCAAGCCTCCGCGACCTGCTCGGCTTCGGCGATGCGCGTGGGATCAACCAGCAAATCAATGTCTGTGGCCGCGCGCAACCCAGCCTGCGGGTAATAACCGCCGCACATCAGCGCCGCGCCTTTGAGCGCGAACGCCTGAATGCCGGCGGCAGCCAGCGCCGCGCACAAACGCGCAGTCTCGTGCGCGTAGGCCAGATGGCGTGCCGCCCAGGTTTGGCTGCTTTGTTCGAGTTGATGTTGAGTTGCGGCTGGCAACTGCGCCAAACAGCCGCTCTGGATGAGATTGAAGCGCAGCAACGGCGCTATGTAGCAAGCTTCGGCCCGCGTCACCAAGGCTGGCCAGTCAATGCTTTGCCAACCATTGCCTTGTTGAACGAGTTGACGCAAGCGGTGGCGGCTCGCCTCGGTCGGGAGCAAAGCGCTGAGCAGGATTTGTTCGGCAAGGGTGAATGACACGTTGCGGGCAGCCCAAATAGAAAGTGGTGCGCTCGGCACGCGCACCACTTTACCCGCATCTGTTAGCGGCGGCAAAACCGCCGACGAAACTCACTATCCACACTGGGCTGGCCACACTGGGCTGGCTATTCTGGATTTTTGAGCATAGGCCTCAGTTGCGGCCGGTTTTTCAACAGCGGCCCACGCGCGGCTGGCTGCACTGGGCGCGCGAGATTGCCAGCGAGCATGGCGCGCAACAGCGCCGTGTAATTGTCCCATTGCTTGGGGCTCAGAATTTGCCGGAAGCGCGTCTCGATGTGCGTCTGGCGCTTCATCAGCCGGGCTTGGCGGTCGGCATTCTCTTCGACGAGTTTGAGCTTGTTTTCCAACCGGTCAGCCAGCGGATTGCCGCGCTCTGTTTGTTCACGGGCCGGCTGTTCGCGGGCGGCGTTGTTCCGCTGTTCAAACTCGACGCGCATCTCGTTGCGAATTTCCAGCGCGAGCGCCTTGAATTCGACCCGCTGTTCCGGCGTCAATTCGAGTTGGCGCAACACCAGCAGGATCGTCAGCGGATTGCCGAAGCTGGGCAGCAGCATCTCCATATCGTCGCCGAACATGTCCGCCAACACGCGCCATTGGCCATTGTATTGTTTATTGAGCAACAGCGGCAGCGGCACGTTGTTGCGTTGCGGGCCCAGCACCTGATCGTAGAGCGCCATAAACAAGCGCGCCTGTCCGCGATTCTCTGCCGCCAGGATGCCCAGCGTGGCCGCTTCGAGCCTGGCTTGGCGCGTCATCAATTCTTTTTGCGCCGTGGCGGATTCAGTCACGAGTTGGTCAATCGCCTGGGGGTCGAATGTCTCGCCGTAAATCGCCTCTTCCAACGCGCGTTCCTGTTTGCCGCGTTGTTCGCGCAAGGCGCGAATGCGCGGGCTCTCTTCCTTGAACAGTGCCAGCAGGGCCGCGCGCTGTTTTTCGCTCAGCGGGAAACGGCGATTTAGTTCGCGGAACACCAGCAATTGCGCCACCGGATTGCCGTTGCCGAGGCGGGCAAGCTGGTGCTCTTCCGGCGTAAACAGATCCATCAACCGTGCTTGCTTGGCGGCCTCTGGCGCTTTGACCGCCTCGACCTGCGCCTTGCCGGGACGCGCCGCCTGCCCGGGACGAGTTTGCTGATTGCCGCCCTTGCGCAACCTGCCGCCCAAGCCTTTGGCCAAGCCCTGTGCAGCAGCCACTTGCACCAGCAGCAAGACCAGCGTCAACAGGCACAGCCAAATTGTTTTGGGGGAGTAGGGCTTCATGACCAACTACCTTTCGCTGCTCGGTTCAAACTCGGTAAAGAGGCTGCGAATCGAAGGCCGTTGCGCGGCCAGCATCTCTTGGTGCCGCGCATTCAACCCGCGCAGTTGGCGCGTGATCGTTTGCAATTGCGCGCGTTGCTCTTGATTGCGCGCATCCAGCGCGGCCATTTGGGCGCGCAACGCTTGCCGCTCTAGTTCAAGCGCCTTCGCCACTTCGGCATTGACCAACGCCTTGACCTCGGCGGGTAGCAAGACGGGCTGCGCAGCGGCTTGGGTGTGTGCCGGAGCAGGCGATGCGTGGTTGGCCGTTAGGCTAGGCGCGACATTCGTCTGTTTGAACAGGCTGACCGTGCCGAGCGCAATCAGGATGGTCGCGGCAGCGGCGGCAGTCGCCATCAACGCGCGCGACCAGACCGGGAATAACGCCAGCAGTTCTTTCAAGACCTCCAACGGCGAGCGCGGGATGACCAACTCCATGTGGGGCACAGCGCTGACATCCCACGCGCGCAATTCGCCGCGCAGCCGTTCCATGCCCAGCAGGTCGGCGCTACAACTGACACAGCCGGTCAAATGATCGGCAAAGAGCGCGCGGCGTTGCAGCGGCATCTCGTCATATAGATACTCGACCAACTCTTCCTTGCGCTCGCATTTGGGGGCTTCATGTTGCGTCTTCATAACTTTTCCGTTCGGCTTGCTTCTCCTCTGAGTAGGACAGACTAAAGTCTGGTCCTACCACCCACCTTTAACGACGGTTCAATTGCGCACACTGTTTCAGCATTTCAAAGCGCGCGGCGTAGTTTTTCAAGCCGCGCCCGCATTTGTTGCAACCCGGTATAGAGCCGCGATTTGACGGTGCTGACCGGGATTTGCAGCACGTCGGCAATCTCGGCAAAGGTCATCTCGTGATATTCCTTCATGATGATGACCTGCCGCATTTCACCCGGCAAAGCTTGCAACGCGCGCCGCACCAGCACCACGCATTCAGCGCGCTGCAACCGGTCGGTGCTGTCTTCGGCACCCAAATCGGGCAATTCAAACTTGCGCCCGTCTTCGTCCTCGGTGTCGAGCGAATACTCGCGGACGGGGCCGTTCTTGCGAATCTTGGAATGGCAGGCATTCAGCGCGATGCGGTAAATCCACGAAGAGAATTTCGCATCGCCGCGAAACTTGCCCAAGTTGCGAAAGGCCGCCAGAAAGGTTTCCTGACAAACATCGCGCGCGTCTTCATCGCGTCCGAGCATACGCAAGGACAAGCCGTAAATCGGGCGTTCCCAGCGCCGCACCAACAGCCCGAACGCGTCAGTCTCGCCTGCCAGTGTGCGTTCGATGATCTGATTGTCGCTGATTTCCATAGAATGAATCAGAATCACCTTCCCCGGCCCGTGCCATATTATCCCAGCAAATTTTGCCTCGGCGTCTTCCGCAATTGCCGCCACAGCGTATCTTTCCGGCCGCTTAGACTGACAGGTGTAGCGCAAAGTCTGAAAAATAAATCCCAGACCCAAACGCGCCTTGCCCTTGTAGCATCAATGGCGAGCCCGCTCCCTGATTCCAGGTTCCTGACTCCTGACTCCTGACCTTAGGAAAATTGCTGATGATTTTCAGACCAGTAGGAATCAGGGATCAGTAATCAAGAATCAGTTTAGCAATTCAACGCTCTCTCAATTGCACACCATTGGCAATGGCAAAAACGGGAAGCCACGCAGCCGGTACAATCCGGTGGCGTGGCTTCCCTCAATCAAACACCAGAGCCGGCTAACGCGCTTGTTGCAACTTGCCGCCCTTCGCCGCCAGCATCAGCTTAATCAACTCTTCGGTGACTTTCGGCTCCAGCCCTTCGGTGTGGCCTTTATCCAAACGGACGACATCGGCCACGACGCGGCCATCCTTGCAATCGGGAAAGACGAAGGACTGCGCTTTGCCGGGCGCGGGCAGCAAGCCCCAGCCGGGCCGCAACTGATTCAGCCGCGTGGTGTCGTAAATGTAACCGGCCTTCGTGTCCATGATCTCGACCGGCGCACGGCGCGGGCCGCAGGCATACTTCTTCGCCCATTCCGAAGCTTCCGGCACACCCTTGTCATCCACTTCGCGCTGGCCTGTGGTGTAGATGAACGAGAAATCCAACACCGGCAATTCGCGCAAAGCCGCCATCGCCGCAGTCATTGCAGGGTTCGGAGCCGCTGCGCCTGCGGGTGGCGCAGCGGCTGCCCCAGGTGCTGGCCCGGTAGGAGCAAACGTCGCACCACGGCCCGGATTCCCGCCCAGGCGACCGCCCGACAGGCTCAGCCAGCCATCCACTTTGTCTTTGAAAAAGTCGGTGCGGATGATGCGGTTGGAAGTCATGCCGCCTTGCGAATGCCCGGCCAGCCAGAACGATTTGACGTTCTCTTTGCCGAGTTGTTCGATGACGAAGTTGACGATGTTTTGCAGGTATTCATCGTCCGCCGCCGACCACGCTCGCGTCGGCGCATTCGGTGTCGCCACGACCAGGCGATGCTTGCTCACGTAATCGAGCAACGGAAAGTAGTGCCGCTGCCAGTTTCCATATGAACCGCCACCGTGCAAACTGAGAATAAAGGTGACCTTCTCGCCCTTCTTCAGATCGCACGGATAATCGAGGAGGTAGGTGCGGCGCGTTTTCATCTCAACCACGTTCCCCTGATTGATGACCGTCGGCCCTGAGCATTCGCTGTCGGGGCAATGCAAATAAGGCGCGGTGGTGCACGTCGTGCCCGCGAAACGCAACGGCTGGTCTTGCGCAAAGCCCGCCAGCGGTAAACACAAAACGAACGCAAGCCCGCAGGCCTGCCACAATAATTTTTGGTTCTTCATCATCGCTACCGTCCCTTCTGTAATTGTTCGAGAAAATCGAGTTGCGCCTTCAGCAAGTGATTGCGCAGTTGTATGGGTGCGCCGAAATCCAAATACGGTTCGGTCTGCTGTTCGTAAGCCTTCCATTCGGGCAGCCCTTTGCCGTTGGGATTACCCGTCGTCGCAAAGTTGATCCAATAGCTCATCATCATCTCGGCCAGCTTGTGATCGGCCGCTTGAATCAAGCCGTTTTGCGGACTCAGGTTGTGAAAGACATAGGCGATTTCACCCGCGTGATAGGCACCCAAGTAGCTGCTCTGCGGATTCGGTGGCACGTGGCTGAACCAATAAAGATAGGCCTTTGATTTGCCCGTCGCCGTCATCCGCGCCCAGGTGCGCATCGGCAAGGTGAAGGTCACATCGCGCAAGCTGTCCAGATAGGCTTTCGGCACGTCGGCATCGCTTTTCGCGGGATAGAGCGCCTCGAATTCGCCGAGCACTTCGCCGTATTGCGGGGTGATGCGTTTCTGGTAATCCGCCAGCGTTTTGGGCACCGCCGCGGGCACGGTCAGCGTCGTCATCTCATTCGCGTTTGAGCCAACAATGACAGGCACGTCGTTCTGTTTGCCTTTCGCAAAGATGGCGCGAATCTCGTCGGGGAAAACCCAGCCGTCCACATTGGCCGCCGAGCGGAACTTGCGGCCTTCGGCATCGTCGTTGAAAACGGAAATGATTTTTTCGGCGGGCAGGGCGCGCATGGCGGCGAGCGTTTCGGCGCCTGCCGCTTTGCCAAATGCCGCGCCGGTTTTTTCCGCCGCGAGCACAGCCTTCTTGTCTGCTTGCAAAGCTGCCATCGCGCCAAACGTGCCGCCGCTTTCGCCAATCGCCCGCTGAAACAAGCCTTTCGCCAGCGGCGTCGCCACCAAGGCGTTGACGCTCCACGAACCGGCCGATTCGCCGAAGATCGTCACGCGCTTCGCATCGCCGCCAAAGGCCGCGATGTTTTTCTGCACCCATTTCAACGCCGCGATTTGATCGAGCACGCCGTAATTGCCCGACGAATGCTGCGCCGATTCCGCCGTCAGTTCAGGATGCGCCAGATAGCCGAGCGGCCCCAACCGATAATTGATCGTCACCAGCACGACGCCTTTTTTGGCGAAGTTCGCGCCGTCATAGGTCGGCGTCGCGCCGCTGCCGCGCGTCAACGCGCCGCCGTGAATCCAGACCATCACCGGACGCTTGTCGCCGTCTTTCGCCGCCGTCCACACATTGAGGCAAAGACAATCTTCGCTTTGCGGGCGCGGCTTGGAGTAATACATTGAGCCTTGCGGATAGGCCGCTTGCGGGCAATCGCTGCCGAAGTCCGTCGCCGCGCGGACGCCTGACCAGGCCGTCGCCGGTTGCGGCGGCTTCCAACGATTCGCGCCAGCGGTTGAGGCGGCGTAGGGGATGCCTTTGAAGCTGCGCACACCGTCAGCCGTCATGCCGGAGACCAAGCCGCTTTCGATTTTGAGCGGGGCTGGTTTGGGTTGCTGTGCTGTGGCGGTGAACGCCAATAGCACGGTGACGAATAAAGTAAGACAACGCTTGTTCATGATTTTCTCCGCTTCCTTTGGCGTGGCGCGCGGGCCGCTTGCGCCCTCCGTAATTTGTCACTAAACTCCTGCCACTTTACGACCTGCGTCTTTACGAAAGGAGTTTTCTAGATGACCCCGCAAGAACGAGTCCTTGACGTGTTGGGCAATGCCCGGCAGCGCCAGCTTCGGAGCAAGGCAGCCCCAGCTTCGCTGCCCGCGCAGATTCGCGCCGGCTTGCAATTCGCCGCCTTGGAAGCCGTGCAGCGCCGCTACCGGATTCCGCTGGCGCAGTTGCAAGTGCTGCTCGGCATCTCTGTCCGGACGCTGTCGCGGCGGCGCGTACAAAAAGTGCTCAGCAAAGCCGAATCGGATCGGCTCTATCGCCTCGCCCGCGTGGCGGCGCGCGCCGA
>JANOWX010000613.1:0-4492 GCA_031418175.1 Acidobacteriota bacterium
GCCCGGTACACACCCAACACCGGACGCCAAGCCTGACGGCGCCAGTTCGCAGGAACTGGCCAGCTCCCACAATTCCACGCGCCGGGTTGTCAGACCCTGGTTTCCCAACGGGCGTTAGCTTTTTTTCCCGATTGAGCTAGCGACTGTTCCACGCGCCGGGTTACAAGGCCCGGATTCCCCTGCGGGCGCTAGTCTCAGTATTGGATTGAGCTAGCGCCCGTTCCACGTTTACGCGCTTGTATGGCAAGGCTCAGGCTTCCCTGCGAGCGCCAGTGGTGATTTCAGCAGTTCTGTCCCCCTTGGAAAGCGGTTGATGCGTTTCCGCGTTTTTTAGCGGCAAGGCCCTTAGCCAAAATGCCGCCCCGCAATAAGGAGGAGAGAACTTTTGCAATTGCCACTCGGTGTTTGGTGTAAGGAAGGTCGAATAATGGCTCGCAAAAACGCTCACACCCTCACTGCCACCATTTCGCTGTGGTGTGCATTCACATTGGCAATTCTCACCATCCATCCGTTGCGCGCTGCGCTGGCAACGGCCTTGAACAGCGGCAAAGCAGCCGAACTAAGTTTGGTCACAACTCCAAGTGCTGCCATGTTCGCGGCCTGCGCTCCCGGCGCTGTGACGATCCTCGACAACGTTTCGCCCTTGCCTGCCACCTCGGCGGGCACACTCACGTTTTATGAAGACACCGGCACCGGCCAACGCGGGTGGTATGTCGGTTACAGCATCAAAAACAATGCGGCAACCGCCAGCAGCGATCTCTGGGTCAAACTGGATACGTTTGCGGGCGGCGGGTTGCGCATTGGGCTGGCAGCGAATGAGGACGGCATCGTGCATCTGGGGCCACTGGCGGCGGGCGAGACCAAACAGGTTTATTTCTACCTGTATGACGCGGCTGGCTCGGGTGATACCACCACGCTCAATGAAACCTTCCAGGTCAATCTCTATCCGGGTGATCCGGCGCTGACCGCCGAGATTTGCGATTACACCGATACGATCAATGCCGTTGAGGATGATATTGCGGCTTCCGCCAACAAGGTGCATACCAGTGTGGCGGCCTCCAATCCGCCTTATCTGGGTGGCCCGATGACGATCACGGTAACGGGCGAATCGGGCGTCCTGGGTTCGACGAATATCTTTGCGATGGGGCCGGCGGTGAGTGCTGCCTGGCCCGCAAAATCGTTTCAATTGACCGACGTGAATATGAAGTTCTGGGGCGGCCAAATATGCCCCGACCAAACGGGCGGCGTGCCCACGACTGGCACCCCGGAGGAGTTCAACGATAAACTTGTTGTCACCACGATAAACGGTACCAACTCGTGTTATCAGGTGCTCTACACTTTCATCACCACCGACACGACTGCCATTGATACGCCCGTCGAGCCCGTCAATCACATCAACAGCGGCGGCACGAACATGAAGCACACGGGCACTTATGTGCAGACCATCGCGCCGGTTCAACCCACCTCGAACACCACGACGCTGGCCAAAAGCGTGAGCCCCGCGAACCTGCCGAGTGGCGGCGTGGCTAGTTACACCGTCACGATTACCAACACCGGGCCGGTGGCCGTCAGCTTGGATCAATTCAAGGACACCTTGCCAACCGGCGCGACCTATGTGAGCAGCTCGTCAAACTACAATGGCAGTGCCATCAGCGCGCCGAATATCGCCGGGCAGGTGCTCACCTGGACTGGGGTCTTCTCAGTTCCCGCGAATGGTTCAAGAACGCTGACTTACCAGGCCAACATTCCGAATACAACAGGTTCTTATACCAACAGTGTTTATGGCTTGATCGGCACGGCCCGGATTGATACCACGGCCACGACCAGCGACAACCAACCGGCGACCGCCACGGTGACGGTCAATCCCGAAGCGGATTTGGCCGTCACGAAAACAGATGGCGTCACGTCGGTGAATGCAGGCGGCTCGACGACTTACACGATCGTGGTTACGAATAACGGCCCAGCCTCAGCCAACAATGCGGTGTTCACCGATCCGGCGGCAACCTGGATCAGTGTGACCGGCGTGACTTGCGGTTCAGCCACGGGCAGTGCGGCTTGTCCAACGGTGGCAAATACCACCGTGGCGTTGATGCAGGGCAGCGGGATCGTGATCCCAACACTGCCTTCCGGCGGCAGTGTGACTTTCACCGTGACGGCCAACATCTCGGCCTCGGCCACCGGCAACCTGGTGAACATTGCGACAGTGGCGCCGCCCTCCGGCACGGTTGATCCGACCTCCAGTAACAACAGCGCAACGGATACGAATAGCACTGCGCCACTGGCGGTGAGCTTGAGCGGCTTTACGGCGCAAGCGCCCGGCGGGCGGGCCCGGACAGTGGACGGCAAGGCTGGCGGGGCGGGCGTGATCGTGCGCTGGCACACGGGTTTTGAGACGGACAACCTGGGTTTCAATCTGTACCGCGAAGCCGGCGGCGCGCGCGTGCGGGTCAATCCCTCGCTGATTGCCGGTTCGGCCTTGCTGGCCGGGGCCGGGACGTTGCTGACGGCGGGCAACAGCTACGCCTGGCCGGATGCGCAAGGCACGGCAGGCACGCCGTATTGGCTGGAAGCGCTTGATCTGAGCGGTGAGCGCGACTGGTACGGGCCGGTCTTTGCCAGCACGAGTGACGGCGGCGCGAACGGCGAACTCAGTGGCAAACCCAGTGGCGAACTCAGTGGCGAACTCAGTGCGAGCGGGCCGCTGCAACGCGCCCGTTTGCTGGAAGAGTTAAACGCCGCAGCGCCAGACCAGGCGCAGACCGAATACGCGGCGGCGCTCAATCAAGTCACGCGTGAGGCCGCGCCGGAACCAATGGCGCGCGTGGCCGCCGCAGGGCAGCGTGTGGCCTGGACCTTGCCGGGGCAAACGGCCGCCAAGCTGTTGGTGCGCCAGGCGGGTTGGTATCGCGTGACGGCAGCGGAATTGCAGGCGGCGGGCTTCAACACGGCGGTCAATCCGGTGCTCTTGCAGCTTTTCGCTGAAGGCGTCGAGGTGCCGATCACGACCAAAGGGAAGGGCAACAACGTCGAGTATCTGGAATTTTACGGCCAGGGTCTGGACACGCCCGCGACCGACACGCGCGTTTACTGGCTGGTGGCGGGTCAGCAACCGGGGCGGCGTTGGCCCGCACAGGCAGCGCTAGCGGCGGAGGCGTTCACCTCAACGAGTTTCGTCTCGACGGTCGAGCGCCGAGACAAACTGATCTACTTTTCGGGCTTACTTAACGGCGCGGCCGAAAACTGGTTCGGCCCGGTGATCAATGACACGGGTGTGGTGCAGCGGCTGACCACGCACACGATAGACCGGCAGGCCTTGCCCTCAGCGTTGCTCGAAGTCACCTTGCAGGGTGTGACGGAACAGGCGCACACCGTCAACGTGGAATTCAATGGCCGGGCTGTGGGCACGGCGACTTTCACTGGGAAACAGCATTTCACGGCGAACTTCCCGGTGCCGCTTGAGGTTGTGCGTGACGGCGAGAATGAGATCAGGCTGACGGCGGCGGCCGGCGCGGGCGACATCAGTCTGAGCGACGTCATAAGGCTGAGTTATGCGCGCAGTTACGTGGCGGTGGCGGACGCGTTGCAATTCAGCCTGGTGGCGGGCCAGTCGGCGTTCATCAGCGGTTTCAGCACGCCGGACATACGCCTGTTGGAACTGGGGCCGGGGCCGCAGGACGTGCGCGAACTGACGGTCAAGGCGCAGGCCGGCGGCACAGGTTACGGCTTCGCGTTGCAAAGCGCCGTGGGCGCGACCTATCTGGCGTTGACCGAGCCGCAATTGACGCGCGTGGCCGGCGTGAAGCTTAACCAACCCTCGAATTGGCGCGCCACGACGAATGCGGCGGAGTTCGTAATCGTGACGCACCGCGCTTTCTGGACGGCGGCGAACCGGTTGGCGGCCGTGCGGCGTGCCAGCGAAATGCGCGTGGCGGTGGTGGACATTGAGGATGTGTACGACGAATTCAGCTACGGCGCGCGCAACCCGCAAGCGCTCAAAGACCTGTTGACCCACGCGCGCGCCAACTGGTTGCGCAAACCGAGCTTCGCCTTGTTCCTGGGCGATGCGACGACCGATCCGCGCAATTATTTGGGCCTGGGCGAATTCGATTTCGTGCCGACACGGTTGGGCGCCACGGCTTATTTCGAGACGGCGCTCGACAACTGGTTCGTGGACGCGAATGACGACGGCGTGCCCGAATACGCGCTGGGCCGCTTGCCGGTGCGCACGGCGGCGCAAGCGGATTTGGCGGTGAACAAGACGCTGGCCTTCAAGCTATCGGCCACGCCGCGCAACAGTTTGTTCGTGTCGGATCGCACCGTGGAGGGCGTCAATTTCAAAGCGGCGAGCGAACAATTGGCCAACCAGTTGCCCGCGCTGATGAGCAAGCAGTTCATCAACCGCAACGACGCCGCGCCCGCGCAAGTGCGCGACCAGATCGTGAAAAGCATCAACCTGACCGCGCCGCTGGTGGTGAACTGGCAAGGCCACGGC
>JANOWX010000614.1:0-2598 GCA_031418175.1 Acidobacteriota bacterium
GCTCTCGATGCCCTTGCTGATCGTGGCGTTGAGTGGCTTCGGCTTTTTCAAAGGCCTTTACGATGCGAATATCTGGGCCTCGCTCTATGACGTCGTCAAGCCGCAGCGGCGCGCGACGGCATTGGGCCTGATGACTTCAATCGGCTGGCTGGGCGCGGCGATTGCGCCGACGGTGATCGCGGTGGCGTCGAGCAAATATGGAATGAGTGCCTGTTTGAGCGCGAATTCGCTGATCTATTTGCTCATCGGCGTGTTGCTGGTGTGGGGGATTCGCGCGTTTAGGCCGGGCCGGAATATGGAGTTTGCCAAATGAATTTGAGCTGCCAAGTGCGCCTGCTGGAAGCCGTCCAGGCCCGTCTGTCAACGCGCGTGAATGTGCGGGTCGCCTTCCGCCAAGACCAGGTCGTCGGGCCAGGCCAATTCGACGCCGTGTTTGACCAGCAGCGTTTGAAACTCGGCCAGGCGCGCCGCGTCATTGCGCACCGCGCGCGGCGTGGTTTTGTGTGCGAGGCAATAGGCCGCCAGGCGTCCCGCCACTTCGCCGATATTCCACTCGACCGGATGCAGGCGGTAACAGCCGTTGGTGATGTGCGTCGTCCCGATATTTTTGCAGGCAGGCAGCAGGTTCTCCATACGCACGGGAATCAGCGCGCCCAGCGGAATTTGAAACGGCAGCGAGCCGACGTCAAGGTAATTGTTGCCGCCCGTACTGGGATGCAGGTCAATGCGGTAATAACCAAGGCCGACGGTATCGGCGTAGCGTTCAGCCAGTGTTTGACCGGGCCGCAACGCCTCGGCGACGTGTTGTTCGACAATCGTGAACTCTGCCTTGATGCGGCGCGACTCGCGTATGTAGGCCGCCTTGGCCAAGCCATCAGCCGAACCCGTCACATCGCCGCGCAGCTTTAACCCGCGCCAGCCAAGACCGCCGTCAGGGCGCGGCGCGGCGGTTTGCAGCCAGTACACCAATGACAAACTTTGTGCGCGCGCGGCGGCCAGATGTTGCGCGCGTTCGGCTGCATTGCTGCTGCACAGATCGCCGAGCAAATAATCGGTCTGCGGCCAATTGACCAGACAGATGTCGCTGGCAAAGCGGGGCGTGAAATTAGCGCGGTCGAGGATGCGGCGGTATGTCCACAATCCGGCGAAGGCTTTGTTCGCTTCCTGGTGCGGCGCGAAATGATAGGTCAGCGGCGTCAGCAAACGGGGATGCGTGATCGTCCACGCCAGCAACGGCCCCGGCCACGCGGGCGCGAGCGGCGGCACGAAGTCGCGCCAGAATTCATAACGCGCGGGCCGCTCAATCGTGTGGTCTTCGCCATCGTGATGGCTGAGCGCGAAGCAGATTGAAAAGGCTTGCACGTTGCTCGGTTGATACTCATTCGGCGCGCTCGGCTCGCCGGTCATGGCTTGCGATTCAAAGCCGGTGACGTATTCCGCGCCCGTCAGCGGCAACAGGTCGCCCAGTTCGGTCGCGTCCAGCACATACGCCGCCGCGATCACACATTCATTGCCGCCACGCAAATCGCGCAAACGTACCGTGCGCACGTGGTCGCCAGCCACGTCCGCCGCGCTGGCTTGATGTTCGCGCATGATCGTCAACAGACCGCTGCTGACGAAGGGCGCGAGCAATTCTTCCAACACGGCCAGCGCCACGCGCGGTTCGTGGCAGAGCGGCGCGACCCAGCCGTTGCCGGGGTTCAAAAAGCGCGCGGCCCGCGCCTGTGCGCTCAGCGGATAGTTGCGCCGGTAATAGCCGCGCACCTTGTCACGAAAGCGCCGATAAGCGGCCGTGCAACCGCAGTGTTCAATCCAGCCGTGTTCATCGGGCGGCACAGCCTGGGCGGTCAGTTGCCCGCCCAGCCAGCCGGTCGCTTCGGTCAAGGTCACGCGCCAGCCGCTTTGCGCCGCCGCCAGGGCCGCCGCGCAACCTCCTACGCCGCCGCCCACGATCAGGATGTCGGTTTGCTGTTCGTTCAAGTGCTTGGCCTCCGCCAGCGGTTCTAGCTGGACGCGGCGGCGGCTGTCAAATCCAGGTAAGGAGGCGACAGCCTATGGAGTGCTGCGGCTCGACGCAGCTTTTCGTTCGCCAGTAACGGACAGGGGAACCGGCTGCGGCCAGCCGCGAATGAAAAGCACTGGCCTCAATTCGTTCTTTTGACGCTCAGCCTCCCTGCGCTTACACTCCCGTCCGCAGAGAGTCTTTCCGCACATCTTCTCAAGACTCTTTCATTCACTGGACAAGCGTCTTCCATTACTCTACTCGAATTACTTTACCTGAATTGGCTTTGAGTCAGGCCGCAAGGCGAGCGAGGAAGGTCTGCTTCAATGCAACGATTCACGCCTACAGCGTTGCCGCCCGGAACTGTTCAGCTTGGTGCAGCCTGGCTGCAAGGCCGCCACCATTGACTCGCTTTTGACCGCTCTTTAACCAGGAGACACACCATGACCATGACGACCTTTGACAAATTCACACAGGCACAGCAACCAGGCCAGCCGGCAGCCCAGCCGGCGCGGGCGGCCAAACGCTGCCGCTGGCTGCTGGTGCTGCTATGCGCCTTGGCGGGGACGGCACACGTCGTGGGCCAATGCGTGCCG
>JANOWX010000615.1:0-10297 GCA_031418175.1 Acidobacteriota bacterium
GCCGATTTGGCGATGGATTTCGGCACCAGCAATTCGTGTCTGGCCTACAGTGTGAACAACGGCGAGCCGAAGCCGCTGGTCTTCGATCTGAGTCCGAAGATGCTCTGGGGCAAAGAGCCAGCGCTTGAGAATCCTGGCGTCGTCCCGTTCAAATGGGGCGGGAAGAAGGGTTACTTTCCGACCATTCTGCTCTCGCGCGTCGGCGCCAATTTCAAAGGCGTGCAGGCCGGCAACCTGCAACCACAGCATCTTTTCAGTGTGGACATTCCTGGCTTGCACAAAGACATGGAGATGCGCGTCTTTGACGGCATGTTAGGCAAAGACACGCTGGGCAAAGAGTGGATGCCACATTTCGATTTGAAATGGGAATCCGACGCTGAACACCCCTGGCGGCGCGCGGCCTTCCTCGGCTTGGCGTTGTTGTATGCGCACGCCGAGCTTTTCTTCCGCTTTCAGGCGACGATTAAGCGTTGCGTTTTCACCTTCCCGTTGGCGTTCACCAAGACCAAATGGGAGGGCTTTCACGGTGAAGCGCGTCAGGTCGCCGAGCGCGTGCGGGAACACTGCTACCGGCAGCCCGTCGTGCTCAAATATTTTTACAACGTTAATGAGAGCATCGCCGTTGCGCAGGCCGTGGACTCTACTGCGAACGAAGGGCTGCTTGAAGTCTTCGTTGACATCGGCGGCGGCACGACCGACCTCGCCATTCGGCACAACGGCCATTATCCGGTACTCGACAGCATCAAGCTGGCGGGCAAATCCTTCTTTGATTTTGCCGTCCGGAATTTTCGCGCCACGCCAGAGGTTGCTAGCAGCCAGGAGTTCAGGGGGCATCTGGGCCGGCTGCTTTTTGATTCCGATGAAAAGACCGCCACCGAGTCAATTCAAATGTACCTTGATAAAAACTTGAATTTGGGCGACGTTTATTCACTCGCCATCAACCGGCTTGATGATGGTCAGTTCCGCCGCAAGGAAACGGCCGTGCTGGAACAGCGGATGGGCTGGCCCTCATATCAGCTTTATCGCACACGCTTGTTTTTCCGTCACATCCTGACCTATGCCCTGTTACAAGCTTGCGCGGTCGTCGCTGACAAACAACTCGCGCCGGAGACACTGAGTAGCGGCATCAAACTGATCCTCAGTGGCAACGGCTGGGGTCTCTTGCTCTTCGCTGAGACCCCACGCGAGAGGAACAGGCTCAAGAATGAATGCCAGTACATTCTCGACTTGCTTAAAGATCGCCTCTTGCGCGGCTATGACCCGCAGTCTGCTGATGAAAAGCTCCAGCGAGAGCGCGCCTGCCTAGAGCGCCTGCGCATTTTCGACGTTAATTTGCTAAACGAAGGTGAGCTTAGTGAGGCCAAGACCAAAGTGCCGAAGGGCGCTTTGCGTGATCTTGATCAGCAAGACGCCACAGCTTCCTACAATGCTTGGAAAAGAGCCTATTTGGGTGTGACTTTGCCAAAGGTGCACATCAATAGCCGGGAGGCCATTTCTTTGCGTTGGTGTGACCTGTGGGGCGATGAGCACTTGAAAGAACTGCTCAAGGAGCGGCTGAACCTGAAGATGAAAGTCCAAGACCTTGAGAGTCTGGAAATCAGCGCACCCGCCAGTTACCAAAGCCCGTTCGATCACACGCTCGAAGTCTTCACCAGCTTGGGCGGCTCCGGCGACAACGACCCGCTGCCACCCGAAGAATGGCAAAACATCAACAGCAAGTTGGGTAGAGGGACGGTTTATATCAAAGGTAACCGGCTAACCGACTCGCCAATCAATTACTTCGTCTCACAGATTCTTTACCCGGCAAACGCCGAGCATTTCTATTTGGACCGGCTGGCCGCCATCAACAAAACGATTCGCTAGAAAGGGGAAGCTATGAAGAAATTGGGTGGTTTGCTCGTCTTGTATATGGGGGTTGGCACTCTGACCATGATGCCGATAATTGCCCAAGGTGCGGATCCTGGGAGTCGGCCAACGGTTCAAGCAACGCCGAGAGCCCCAGCACGACCAAGCGTCGGAGTCACCCCGCGCGCCTCCTTGAGCAATACTCCCAGAGCGCAACCAACAAGTCCCCCACTCGTGGGAGGCAATTTGCGGGTTGCTCCGCTCAGTCAAGAGCAAGTGAAGGAAGTGGAGGAAATTGCGCGCGACGTCTTCCAGCAAGAAAACGAAAAACAAGGCAGAAATAGTGGGACCGGAAAGCAGGAGCAACCAGACTCAGGTCCGGGTTTCTTTGTTTCTGCCCTGTTGATGTCCATTCCATTGCTAGGCCTTGGCTTCCTTTTTTTGTGGATCAATCGCCGCCTCGATGATTTGGATCGGGTTTATGCTTCGCTACGGAATAGGACTCCTAACGCTACCGAATTAACCGCCACTCTCGACAACTTTCAGCAAGTACTTGATGCGAACGCACAAGAAATTGATCAGCTTCGTGCCTCCTCTCCATTACGACTCAAAGCCGAGATCAAAGCCGAGCTGCTTAACGAACTGCGTGCCAGCCTGCAAGCGGCCAAGCCGCGTAGCTCGGCAGTCACCTCGCATGAACAAAGCTACGCAATGCATGAGCCGGGCTATGCAATGGAGAATGACGACACTCCACCTGCTCCCCCAAAGCTCTGGCCTGCCAAAGTCAGCGTCTGCCTCAAGCGCATTGGCAGCGATGGCATTAGCGCCAAGCGCACCTATATGCGCGGCGATTTGTTGCAGGAGGCCATGCTGGCGAGCGAGGACAGCCTTTATGTGTTGGCGCGTGATCCGCAACGGCGTGGTTTGTTTCTCGTGATTCCCAGCCTTGACCGTTTTAATTCCTCACAGGATTTCAATCATTACTCGACCTTTTACGATTGTGACCGTCCGGCGGCTGGTGAAGTTTGGGTGTCGGAGCCGGCGTTGGCGACATATGACAAGTCTTCGGGACACTGGCGGCTGCACCAGAAAGGGCAGCTACAAATTGGTTGAGGAGGACACTGAGGAATGACAACCACAAGCCAGCAACGCCTGACATTCTGGTGTTTGCGTCACCGGGAAGTTTGCCACGCCTCGCGCACTGAGCCGCAGGTCATCTGCGAACAGGGCAATGAGGTGTTAAGCGAAAACTTCCTGCGGGACAAATGGCACTATTGCTGCGGCTGCGAGACGTTTTTTGCGTGCGCAGATAACGAAGCGGCCAATAAAGTCTGCCCAGCCTGCGCCAATCCGGCGACTTGGCGCTACCTTTGCGACAATTGCCAAGTCTTCAGTTTCGAGGCCGAAAGCCGGTTGCGTCAGCGAGCGTTTGCCTTCGGACCAACGGGCACGCCACCAGCAACTTGTCCGGGCTGTTTGCAAGCGCCGCAAACGCAACTTTACGAACACCTCCATTGCCCCAGCTTCAACGCCAGTTTCAAGACCGCGCGCCCGGTCTGCCCGTTTTGCGGGGATCGGTTAAGCGCGCCGCCACGCACCAACTACGACTTTCTGTCCTCGTTTCGTAAGCCGCTGGCTGAATACTTGGGAAATATGAGCCCGAGCGCCATCCGCGCGGAGGTCGCGGCCCCGGGTTCATTGGTGGCAGTGGCGCACGGGCGCTTTTGGTTGACGCAATTCCGCGACGAAAAGACATTCATCGTTTTTCCCGAAGTTCGGCAATTCGGTGCGGCGCAGGATTATCAACTCTGGCAAAACGTCTTCGAGTGCGAGCGGCCAGGCGCGGGCGAGGTCTGGCTTGAAGCGCCAGCCGTGGCAATGCTTGATTCGTTGACGCACCAATATCAGATTACGCAAAAAGGTAAGCTGGAAGTGCAGGTCAAAGCGACTGTGCCATTGCCGACGCCACCGCAATTTGAGCCGCCAAAATCAGTTTTTGCCAGGCCAGCTATCTTTGAGCCGCCGAAATCAGTTTTTACCAGGCCAACTATATTTACCGACGACCAAATAGCTGAGATCGAGAGCGAATCGGACGCACCTTGGCACGTCTTCCGACGCCTCTTGCAACACTGGCGCGACAGGTCAGAAACCTGAGCGCTAGCGCTCTCGGCACTGTACCAACGCGCTGTCGCAATGTGTGTGGTTCGATTTAGGAATTTAGGACGACGACTATGACGACGATCAATCAACGGCTGACGTTCTGGTGTTTGCAGCACCGTGAAGTTTGCAATGCCACGCGCGCCACACCGGAGGTCGTTTGCGAGCAAGGCGGCGAAGTTTTGAGCGAGAACTTCCAGCGCGACAAATGGCACTTTTGTTGCGGCTGCCAAACCTTCTTTGCGCGCGCGGATAATGAAGCAGCCAACAAGATCTGTCCCGCCTGCACGAACGTGGCAACCTGGCGGTATCTCTGTGACAATTGCCAGGTCTTCAGCTTTGAGGCTGAAAGCCGGCTGCGTGAACGGGCCTTCGGCTTCGGGCCGTTGGGCGCGCCGATGATTTGTCCGGGTTGTTTGCGCCCGCCGCAGGCAAAACTTTATGAACACAATGATTGCGAGCAGTTCAAAACCAGCTTCAGAACTGCACGTGCGGAATGTCCTTGTTGCGGAAAACGGTTGAGTCGCCCGCAAGCCACCAGCTACGAATTCCCGCCGACGTACCGCAAATCACTGGCGGAATACTTGCAGATAATGAAACCGCCGGCTTTTCGCGCGGAATTCGGCACACCTGAGGCGTTGGTGGCGTTGTCCGATGGGCGTTTTTGGCTGATGCAGTATCGTGATAATAAACAGACCTTTGTGGTTTATCCGATTGCGCCAGTGTTCGGCTCAGCCCAGGAATTCAACGCTTGGCAAAATGTTTTTGATTGTGAACAGCCCGGCGTCGGCGAAGTCTGGCTGGTGAAACCGGCCGTGGCCGTATTGGATGTTGCGACACAGCAATACTACCTCACACAAAAGGGCAAGCTCGAAGTTCAAGTCCAAGTCCAAGTCCAAGTCCAAGCGACTGTGCCTTTGCCCGCCACACCTGAGCCTGAAGCGCCAGCACGATCTTTTGCCAAGCCAGCAAAACCCAGATTCAGCGGCTCATCGCTCTCAAGCGCAGACGCGCCCGCCGAAATCGCGCCTTCCACCCCAACCCGCAAGCCACCCTTGCCGGTGCTGATTGGCGCGGGCGCGGGCGGTGTTTTACTGCTCGCTGCCATGCTCTATTTCGCGTTTTTCTCAGCCAAGCGCACGATCATTGCCAAGGTGAAGCAAGGCCAGATCGTCACGCCTTATGGCGACAGCGCCTATGATGTGTTTCAGAAAAGCGGGTTGAGTGAAAGTGATTTAGCTGACTTGCGAAGTGAGGTTGCACCGCTTCTGAAAAATAGTGGGGAGGAGATTATTCGCCAACTGGTTAATGAAAACTACAGCGTGTCTGCCACGGACACTGCGAAACTGTTTGGATGGCTCAATCAGCTTACGCCATCCGATCACAACAAAGCATGCGAGCATTATTTCCTAGGTCGTGCAGCGATAGAACGGAAAGATTGGCAAGCAGCCAAACAAGAGTTCCAACAAGCAATAAAGTTAACCCCTACTTGGGCATTGCCGGCGAACACGCTTGGGCTTGCGTATAAAAGCCACAGAGGCAACGAAGACTATGCAATGGCGCGCTCTTGTTTTGAGAAGGCTATCGAACTTGAACCAAAGTGGCTATTTCCACGCAGCAATCTATGTAAGCTCCCCTTCGATAAACTCGACTTGTTGAGACAACGCCTTACCCCAGAAGATTACACATTGGGCGAACAAGCCTGCCGCAATGTCTTGCAACTCGATCCGAACAAAGCCTCTGCCTATTACTACCTCGGAAAGGCGCTGGAAGGGCAGAAGAACAAATGCGGCGCTTATGAGCAGTACCGGCTGGCCATCGAGAAAGCCGTCAACAACACCAACCCCGGCTTCAACGTGAATCGGCTGAACACCGCCATCGGCCAGTTAGCGCGGCAGTGCGGGGGGGCCTGATGAATTGGCCGAGTTGGCTGAATTGGCTGAATTGGCTGAATGCGTGGCGCGCGCCTCACCCGCGCCAGCGCAGAGTCGGCGCGGCAATTGCGCTGCTCACGCTGCTGCTCGGCGCGCTCGGCTTTGTTTATTGGGATTCCCGCAACCTGGATATATTGATCGTCAACGGGCTGGTCGTGGATGGCACCGGCGGCGCGCCGTTCCGCGCGGATGTTGCCATTCGTGCCGGAAAGATTGCTGGCGTGAGCCGTTGGCGCTATCGGCTGGCGGATGCACAAACACGTATTGACGCCACGGGAGAGGTCGTTTGTCCCGGCTTCATTGATGTGCATACTCACGTCGAGGCAAATCTACCAACCACAGGGCCATTCAAACCCGCCAATTTTCTCAAACAGGGCGTGACTACGCTCATCACCGGCAATTGCGGACGTTCGCGCACCGATGTTGCCGCCATGTTCGCCACGCTCGAAAAACACGGCACTCTGCTCAACGTCGCCACGCTCGTCGGCCACAACACTGTGCGCAAAGCGGTGCTGGGCCAGGCCGCGCGTGCGCCTTCAACCGACGAGTTGCGGCAAATGCAACAACTGGTCGAACACGCGATGACCGAAGGCGCGCTAGGCTTTTCCACCGGACTAGCTTACACGCCCGGACGGTTCGCGGCACTGGATGAATTGGTGGCACTAGCCAAAGTTGCCGCCGCACAAGGTGGGTTGTACGTTTCCCACGTGCGCAATGAAGCGCACGCCGGTACTGAGGCGCTGCAAGAGGCCCTGACCATCGGTCGGCAAGCTGGCGCGGTTGTGCAGATTTCCCACCTCAAATGCTCCGGGCGCGGCCAATGGCAAACGATGAGTGATCGCCTGCGTGTGCTGGACGAAGCGCGCGCCGCCGGCATGCGGGTTTACGTTGATGCTTACCCGTATGCGCGTTCGAGCACGACGACGGACATTTTGCTGCCGGATTGGGCCGTGGCAGACAAGCGCGCCGGGCTGCGCGCCGCTGCTGTTGATCCGGCGACGAGGCAGCGCTTGCGCGCGGACGTTCTGAACAAGTTGACGCAGGACGGTTGGCGCGAGCTTGAGTTTGTACGGCTGGTGGCCGGACGCGCGGAATGGATTGGGCGGACATTGGCAAGTGTTCCGGCGCCTGCCGCGACGCTGGAACAACAGGTCGAAAACCTGATTGCCATCTCGCTGCGTGGCGGGGCGCAAGCTGTCTTCGCCGATATGGACGAGGACGATGTGGCGCTGGCGTTGACGGATCCCTTTTGCGTTTTCGGCAGCGACAGTGCGGTGCGCGACCCCGAAGGCGATTATCTGCCTCATCCGCGCGGGGCCGGGACGTTTCCGCGTATCTTCAAACACTATGTCCGCGAACGCGGGGTGCTCGAACTCGCGCAAGCCGTGCGCAAGGCCAGCGGGCAAGCCGCTGAAATTTTCGGACTGCGCGAGCGCGGACAATTGCTGACCGGATACTGGGCTGATGTGGTGATTTTCAATCCCGATACAATCGAAGATCGGGCTGATTACGAACAGCCCTTTGCCGAACCGTTGGGCATTGACTACGTCATCGTCAACGGGGCGCTCGTGATTGAGCGCGGCGTTCTCACTCCCAACCGAAACGCTGGCATGGCCCTGCGTAACGCGCGCTCCAACGCTGTGGCTATGGCAAGCCGCTGAACTCAACTCGCTTCGCCATAGAACGGCCGCAACTGTTCACGGCTCGGCGGCGGCGTCAGCAGCGAGACCACGATCAACAACAACACCGAAGCCGCAATCGCCGGGATCACCGGATCAACGCCCGTGCTTTCGCCGTAGCCGCTGAATTCCCAAAACAGCGTCACCCCCACGCCCGCCGCAATCGAACTGAGCGCGCCCGCCGCCGTCGCGCGCCGCCAGATCAGCGCCGCCACCAACGCCGGCGTCACGCCCGTGCCATAAATCGTATAGGCCCGCAGCGCCACTTCCAGAAACTTTTCCGAATAGGTCGAGATCACATACGCGATCACGCCCAGCACCACGACCAGCACGCGCAACAGCAAGACCAGTTTCTTTTCGCTGGCCTGCGGATTGATGAAGCGTTGATAGATGTCGCGCACCAGCGCCGTCGCGGGCACCAGCAGATAAGAAATCGCCGTCGAGACGATCACCGCCATGATCGTCGTCAGCAACAACGCGCCCAGCGCCACCGGCAGATGATCGCGCGCGACGTAGGCAATCACACGGCTCGGACGCGCCAGGTTGCCGCCCTGCCATTCCAGCGCCGAACTGATCCAGGCGACGAAGATAATCATCAGTTCCATGTAGGCCACGCCTAGAAACAGCCAGAGCGTCGCGCGCCGCGCCATCCCTTCGTTGCGCGCGGAGAAAAAACGCTGGTACATATTCGCGTCGCCCAAGATCAGCAAGCCCGGCGGCAACAGAAAGCCCAGCACCTGCACCCAGGTGAACCGTCCGGTGAATTGCATATGATCCGCCGGCAGCTTCGCCGCCAACCCCGCGTAGCCGCCCGCCTTGTTCCACAACACCGGTAGCGTCACCAGCATGCCGATGATCATCGTGACGCCCATCACCAGATCGGTGTAAGCCACCGAGAACATTCCGGCCAGCGCGGTGTAAATGATAATGAACACGGCCACGATGATGACGCAGGTTTTGAAATCGAAAGTATTCGGCAGCGCCAATTCGATCACCGAAGCCGCCGCGCGGTACTGGTACGACACGATGGTCACCGCCGTCAGCACCAGCGTAATCACGCCCAGCACGCGCGCCCATTTGTTGTAGCGCGTTTCCAGAATGTCCTGCACCGTGATCGCCTCGACGCGGCGCGCCTTGGCCGCCAGGAACGAGAGCGCGACGATGCCGAGCAAGCCGCCCACGGGCAAAATCCACGCCGCGATGCCGGATTCATAGGTCTTGCCCGCGTTGCCGAATATCGAACCCGTGCCGATCCAGGTCGCCAACATCGTGCCGAACAGCACGAAGGTCGAAAGCTGGCGGCCCGCGACCGAGAAGTCTTCCTGACTCTCGACGCTCTTGCTGCGCCACGCGCCGACGCCGACCAGCAGGATCATATAGACGACTATTGTCCAGAAATAGATCGTGGTCATGGTGATGGATGCTCCGATGTTTGAAGGGATGAAACAGCGGTGCCAGCCTAGCACAACCGCCGCGCGAATAGGGAGCGGACGCGGGCTTTTCCGCGCTTCCGTAAAGCAAAGGTTTCGGAGTAGACTACGCGCACTATGGATGAACGTGATTTCTACACTGAAAAATCAGAACTCAAAACCGCCAACTACAACTGTCCGAAATGCCGCCAGCGTTATGACTTTCAAGTGCGCTGGCTGCGCCGGACGAAGAAGCGCGACTTGCCGCGCGGGGCCAATGAATTCGACCGCGCCAAGTTCGCCAAGTCGCGCGATTACATGGTGCGCGTGGACGACATGCTCTTCTGCCCGAATCCGAGTTGCCGCGCCAAGTTCGAGATCCCGAATATGCAGACCGTCGTCTTCATTGATTAACGCGGTTTGCCGGTCACTGTCGCGTTGGCTGTCTGAGGTGATTTCAGCAGTTCATTCGTAATTCTGCCTTCTCAATTCTTTGCAGTGGAGCCGTTTTCAAACCAACTGCCCGCTGCAAAGGAATTGCGAATGATGCATTGAGAATTGCGAATGCCTGCGGCCTCAATAACACCCAGCTTGTGGTTGCGCGCGGGCAGCCTGCCGTGCGCACGCACCCGCTCATCACTATGTCCGCACCCGTCACCCGCGTTGAAATCGTTCAAAACACGCTCGCCGGTTATCTGGCTACGGCCACAGCCGCCGTGCGGCAACTCGCCGCCGCCGAAGCTTTACGTCCGGGCAGCCGCTTGACCGCGCAAGGCGCGCGCGAAATCTTCGAAGATCAAATCACCAGCCGCCTGCTTGACGTAGCCGCGCGCGAACTCAAGAAACGCAACGAGGGCTTTTACACCATCGCCAGCGCCGGACACGAGAACAACGCCGTGGTCGGCGCTTTGCTGCGGTTGGATGATCCCTGCTTTCTGCACTATCGCTCCGGCGGGTTGATGATGGCGCGTTCGCGCAAGGCGGCGGGTGTGGATGCGATTTACGACACGCTGCTTTCCTTCGCGGCTTCCAAAGAAGAACCGATTGCGCAGGGGCGGCATAAAGTCTGGGGCAGCCGCGCGCTCTGGGCGCCGCCGCAAACCAGCACCATCGCCTCGCATTTGCCGAAGGCCGCCGGGCTGGCCTTTGCGTTGCGGCAGGCGCGGCGCGTGGGGCAGAGCGGGGAACTGCGCGACGATTCGATTGTCTGCTGTTCGTTCGGCGACGCCTCCGCCAATCATGCGACGGCGCTGGCCGGGATCAATGCGGCGCG